>JAFUYV010000080.1 GCA_017476945.1 Fretibacterium sp. | reverse complement strand
GTCGAGGCGCGGGCGAAGGAGCTGGAGGCGCAGGCCTCAGAGCTGTCGGCGCGTGAGGCGTCGGTTGCGGAGCGGGCGTCCGCCGTCGAGGCGCGGGCGAAGGAGCTGGAGGCGCAGGTTTCAGAGCTGTCGACGCGCGAGGCGTCGGTTGCGGAGCGGGCGTCCGCCGTCGAGACGCGGGCGAAGGAGCTTGAGGCGCAGGTTTCAGAGCTGTCGGCGCGCGAGGCGTCGGTTGCGGAGCGGGCGTCCGCCGTCGAGGCGCGGGCGAAGGAGCTGGAGGCGCAGGCCTCAAAGTTGTCGGCGCACGAGAGCGGCCTTGCCCGGCGCGAGTCGGACCTGACGAAGAAGGCCCAGGCCCTGATCGCCCAGGCGGCGGAACAGGAGGCTGGCTTTGCCCGCCGCGAGACGGAGCTGAAGGAGCGGACCCGGGCCATGACCGTCCAGGCGGCGGAGCGCGAGGCCGGACTGCTGAAGCGCGAGGAGACGGCCGCCGCGCGGGTGAAGGAACTTGACGGGGCAGCCACGGCGCTCACCGGGCGCGAGGCGGAGCTGGCCAAACGCGAGGCGGAGCTGGCGGAGAGGACGCGGGCCATGGCCGTCCAGGCGGCGGAGCGCGAGACGGGCTTCAATCGGCGCGAGGCGGAGCTGATGGAGCGGGCGCAGGCCATCACCGCCCAGGCGGCGGAGCAGGAGGCGCAGCTCAGCGCGAGGGCCGAGGCTCTGAAGAAGGATGAGGCGCTCCTGAGGACGTTCCCGGCCTTCGCCCCCAACACCTCCACAGAGGCCGCGGTGATTGTGGGCTATCCCATCCCTGCGGAGAAGAGGGAGGAGCTGATCGCTCTGCACCAGGACGCCCAGGCCAAGTTTCGCAGCAACCGCCTGACGCAGGCCTACGAGGTGTACCGCAAGGCGGCGGAGCTTCAACCGAAGGTTGATTATCTCTCGCCCTACTGGGCCGGGGCCGCGGCGGAGAAGATCAGGAGCAAGAGGGGTGAGGCCCTGACCTGGGCCAATAAGGCCCTTGAGATCAACCCGAATTACAAGCCGGCGCAGGACCTCAAGAAGAGGGTGGAGCCCAGGGCGCCGAAGTCCGCCAGGGGAGGCAGAAAGAAGTAAGAGGCCATGGCCAAACTTTTTATCATCGCCGATGACTTCACTGGGGCACTGGATACCGGCGTGCAGTTTGCCGCTCATGGGGCGGCGACGCGGGTCGTGACCCGCCTGGACGGCGGCTTTGCGCTGGAAGGGGTCCAGGTGCTCGTCCTGGACGCGGAGACACGGCACCTCCCCGCGGAGGAGGCCTATCGGGTTGTCCACGAGGCCGTCTCCGCGGCCCGGGAGGCGGAGGTCCCTTACATCTACAAGAAGACGGACTCCGGCCTGAGGGGGAATGTCGGGGCCGAGCTTGCCGCCGCGATGGACGCCCTGGGCGTGGAGGGAATGCCCTTCATCCCGGAGCTGCCCTCCATGCACCGGGTGGCCCGCGGGGGCGTCTACTACGTTGACGGGGTTCCCGTGGCCGACAGCGTGTTCGGGCGGGATCCCTTCGAGCCCGTGACCTCCTCCAGCATAGGAGATATCATCGCGCGGCAGACGGACAAGCCCGTCTCCGTCCTGGAGCCCGGCCGGGGGGGCCCCCTGATGGGCATTGGGGCCTACGACGCGGAGACGGACGAGGACCTGTCCCGGATTGGGGAGGAGCTGGGCCTGAAAGGGCTGCGCCTCTCGGCCGGGTGCGCGGGGTTCGCCGCCGTGCTGGCCGGGATGCTGGGGCTCAGGGGAGAGCCTCCGCGGATTCCCGCGCTGCCCCGGTCGTTCTTCATGGTCTGCGGCAGCATCAACCCCGTCACGCGCGCCCAGGTCGTCCGGGCGGCGGAGGCGGGCTTCACAAGGGTTTGGATGGGCGGCGTCCTCGATGGGCCGGCCAGCCCACGAATGATCTTGGACGCCAACCGACAGCTTGAGGATGTGGCGGTGCTGCCGGGGGAGGATCGGCTGCGTGTCTCGGAGGAGCTGGCGTCAGCGGCGAAGGGCTTTCTGGACAGAGGCCTGAACGCCACGCTGATGTGCGTGGGCGGCGATACGCTGATGGCGCTGATGCGGGCTGTCGGCGTGAGCGCGCTGACGCCCGTGTGTGAGATGGACAAAGGCGTCGTGCTGACCTCTTTCGACTACGCCCCCGCGGGGGGGGCGCAGAGGACGTATTACATCATGGCGAAGTCCGGCGGGTTCGGCGATCCCGGCCTGCTATGCCGGCTGGCGGACAGGCTTGCCGGGGATATTTCGTAAATCATTTGTCATTTGCAGGGAGGACTTTTTCATCATGCTCACCAAATACGATTTGAAGATGCCGCGCGTTGTGTTCAGCGGGGAGGGAGCGTTGGAGAACATTGGGCCCCTCCTTTCGGAGAACGGCGTGAAAAAGCTGGCGGTGTTCACGGACAAGGGCATCGAGGGCGCGGGGCTTTTGGAGTTCCCGATGGCCGAGGTCCGCAAGACCGGCGTTGAGCACGTCATCCTGGACGACCTCCCGCCGGAGCCGACCTACGAGCAGGCGCAGAAACTTGTGGACCAGTGCAAGGCCGCGAAGGCGGACTTCATCCTGGCCGTGGGCGGCGGCAGCGTCATGGACACGGCGAAGCTCGCCAGTGTCCTCATGACGGACGAGTATGGCATCAAGGAGCTGCTGGACACGCCGGGCCGGGCCCGCAAGTGCGTCAAGACCATTATGATCCCCACCACGGCCGGGACCGGCGCGGAGGCCACGCCCAACGCCATCGTCGCCGTGCCGGAGAAGCAGCTCAAGGTCGGCATCGTGAACACGGAGATGATCGCGGACTACGTCATCCTCGACGCCGTGATGATTAAAAAGCTGCCGCGCAAGATCGCCGCGGCCACGGGCATCGACGCCCTGGCCCACTGCATCGAGTGCTTCACCAGCAACAAGGCCAACCCCTTCAGTGACGTCTTTGCCCTTGAGGGCCTCGACATGATCCTGAACAACATCGTCCCCGCCTGCGACGACCCTGAGGCGATGGAGGCCAAGCGCAAGATGCAGATCGCCAGCTTCTATGGCGGTGTGGCCATCACCGCGTCCGGCACGACGGCCGTCCACGCGCTGAGCTATCCCCTCGGCGGGAAGTACCACATCGCCCACGGCGTCTCGAACGCCATTCTCCTCGTGCCGGTGATGAAGTTCAACGAGCCGGACTGCCGTGAGCTGTTCGCGGCCGCCTATGACCGCTGCCTGAAGGGCGGCGCAAAGACCGTGGAGGAGAAGAGCGCCGCGCTCATCGCCCGCCTGGACGAGATCGTGAAGCACCTCGACATCCCCACAAGCCTCCAGACGTTCGGCGTGCCGAAGGAGGACCTGGACTCGCTGGTCGCGGCCGGCATGGAGGTGACCCGTCTGCTGGTCAACAACCGGCGCAAGGTCACGCCGGAGGACGCGCGCAAACTGTATCTTGAGATTATGTAAGAAAATCACGCACAACACAAAGGAGAGAGCATGATGAAGAGTGTCGCTATCAAGGGTATCATCCCCCCCATCCTCACCCCGATGAACGCGGACGAGAGTATCAACGAGAAGGAGCTCCGCCATCAGGTCAACCGCATGATCGAGGCCGGGGTCCACGGCATCTTCGCCTTCGGGACGAATGGCGAGAGCTACGCCCTCAGCCCTGACGAGAAGGTTCGTGTCCTTGAGGCCGTCGTGGAGGAGACGAACCACCGTGTCCCCGTCTACGCCGGCACAGGCTGCGTCACCACGGCTGAGACCGTCCGGATGAGCAAAAAGGCCCGGGAGATCGGCGCGGACGTGCTGTCCGTGATCGTGCCCTGGTTTGCGGCGGCGTCGCAGGACGAGCTGTACGACCACTACAGGGCCGTGGCCGAGGCTGTGGACCTGCCCATCGTGCTGTACAACATCCCCGCGCGCACGGGCAACGCTCTGGCCCCCGCCACCGTCGCGCGTCTGGCGAAGGATATCCCCAACGTCATGGGTGCGAAGGACTCCAGCGGCAACTTCGACAACATGAAGCAGTACATCGAGCTGACCTCTGGTCTGGATAAGGATTTCTCCGTTCTGTCCGGCAACGACTCGCTCATCCTTCCCGCGCTGGTGTTCGGCGGCAAGGGCGGCATCGCGGGCTGCGCCAACGTCTTCCCCCACACGATGGTGGAGATCTACGAGGCGTTCGCGGCGGGCGACCTTGAGCGCGCCAAGAAGGTGCAGGACAGCATCCGCGTCTTCCGCAACTGCTTCAAGTTCGGCAACCCGAACACGATTGTAAAGCTGGCCGCCGGTTTGCTGGGTGACCCTGTGGGGCCGTGCCGCAAGCCCTTCTGCAAGATTACGGATCAGGGCATGACCGAGCTGAGGAAGACGCTGGAGCTCTGCAAGGCCAACGGCCTGCACTAATTAAGGGAGGTTTGAGCATATGAGCAGACCGATTCTTGGTATTTCCATGGGCGACCCCTTCGGCAACGGGCCGGAGATCACCGTCAAGGCGCTGGCCGACAAGGCCGTCTACGACCGCTGCCGTCCCCTCGTGGTGGGCGATGTGAGCTGCATGGAGTACGCCGCAAAGGTGGCGAAGAAGGTCGCCGGCATCGACATGAAGATACGCCCCATCAAGGACGTGAAGGACGCGAAGTTCGAGTTCGGGACTATCGACGTGTACGACATGGGACTGATTAAGCCCTCCGACATCCCCGGCGACCCGGAGCACCCCGCGCCCTTCAGGCTGGGGGCGACGAAGCTCGGCGGCGAGGCGGCGTATCAGTACGTCGTGAAGGTCATCCACATGGCCCTGGACAAGGAGATCGACGCCACCATCACCAACGCCCTGAGCAAGGAGGCCATCAACATGGCCGGACATCACTACTCCGGGCACACCGAGATCTACGCTGATGAGACGAAGACCACGAAGTACGGCATGATGCTGGCCCACGGGGACCTGCGTGTCGTCCACGTGTCCACGCACGTCTCGCTCCGCGAGGCCTGCGACCGAGTGAAGAAGGAGCGCGTGCTGGAGTGCATCCGGCTTGCCAACGACGCCTGCAAGGCGCTGGGCATCAGGGAGCCGAAGGTCGGTGTCGCGGGGCTGAACCCCCACTGCGGCGAGGACGGGATGTTTGGCCGCGAGGAGATCGAGGAGATCCAGCCCGCCATCGACCAGGCCCTGAGCGAGGGCGTCAACATACCGGAGAAGAAGCCCACCCCGCCCGACACGGTGTTCAGCAAGGCGCTGGGCGGCTGGTATGACATTGTGGTCGTCATGTACCACGATCAGGGGCACATCCCGCTGAAGGTCAAGGGTTTCGTCTACAACAAGGCGGAGAAGCGCTGGGACGCCGTGGCGGGCATCAACGTCACGCTGGGGCTGCCCATCATCCGCGCCTCCGTGGACCACGGCACGGGCTTCGGCCACGCGGGGGACGGCGGCGCCAATGCCCTGAGCCTCCTCAACGCCATGGACTACGGCATCCGCCTGGCGGAGAACAGGAAATAACGGGATGAAGTTCGTCATGACTCAGGCGGTCTGTCCCGAGGGGATGGAGCTGCTGAGGGGGAGGGCGGACGTCTGTGTGGCGGACGACCCCGACCCCAATCGCTACCTCGACAAGATGGCGGACGCCGACGCGCTCATCGTCCGCATCGCGAAGTGCGACGGAAACGCCATTGACCACAGCCCCAGGCTGAAGGTCATCGGCAAGACGGGCGTGGGGGTTGACGCCATCGACGTGAAGCGCGCCGCGGAGCGCGGCATCCCGGTCGTCGTCACGCCGGGAGCCAACAACCGCAGCGTGGCCGAGCACGCCGTCGCCCTGATGTTCGCCCTGGCCAAGAACCTCTACGAGGGACAGAACGAGATGGCGAAGGGCAACTGGGAGATACGCGGGGCCAAGAAGGCCTTTGAGCTGGAGGGCAAGACGGTGGGCGTCATCGGACTGGGGGCGATCGGCCGCGAGACGGCGAGACTCTGTCAGGCCTGCGGCATGAAGCTCGCCGGATACGACCCGTTCCTCAATCAGGAGAAGATCGAGGCCCTCGGCGCGAGGTACTACGCGGACTACGAGGCGCTGCTGAAGGACGTGGACATCGTGACCATCCACGTGCCGCTGACGGACCAGACGCGGGACATGATCGGCGCGAAGCAGCTCGCCGCGATGAAGAAGACCGCCC
>JAFUYV010000079.1 GCA_017476945.1 Fretibacterium sp. | reverse complement strand
GCCGCGGCGGGCGCCGCAGGAGCATCCCCGGCCTTCACCTCCGTCACCTCGGCCGTGGCGATGTCGCTGATCTTCTCCACCGCCTTCTTGAGCTCCTCGGCCGGCTGGGAGGAGGCGAGGTAGACCGTGAAGTCCCACTCGAAGTCCTCGTTCTCAAGGGCCTCCGACGCGGGGTTGGTCTTGTAGAGAGTGCCCATCTCCTCGAGGCGGTTGACGACCATGTAGGCCCGCGCGGCCTTCAGGAGACAGCTCTGGCTCAGCGTCACGTGTACGCTGTAGGGCGTCATGCTCATCTCGTTCGCCTTCTGAAGCCACTCGATGTCCTTCTCGGAGAGCGCGGAGGCGTCCGCCTTCTGAGGCTCCGGCGCGGCAGCGGCCTCCTCCGGGGCCGGGCCCTCATGGCGCAGGGCGGCGACCATTGCGGAGACGTCAATATGCGCGTCGTTCCCGCCGCCCCTGATGGAATCCGCCATGGCCTGGAGAGAGTCCAGGCCCGTGAACAACAGGTTCATGTCGGCCTCCGTGAGGGGGCGCGTCTCCTTGCGCGCCTCGTCCAGGCGGTCCTCCATCGCGTGGGTCAGCCCCATCATCTGGGTGAAGCCCATGGTGCCCGCCATGCCCTTCAGCGTGTGCGCGGCCCTGAAGATCTCATTGATGACGTCCATGTCCACCATGTTCTTCTCGAGCGCCAGCAGAAGGTCGTCGAGCCGCTGGAGGTTGTCGTCCGTCTCATCCAGGAAAGCGCCAAGGTATTGGCTCATGTCCATATCCGTCATGATCTACCATCCCCAAACTCGTGATATTCCTAAAGATAATATATATCCGCCAAGATATATTTTAATACACAAACCTTAACCTTTCACGTTCCGGACCATCGCCTCCGGGATCTCGTTCAGGGGCAGCACCTCGTCCGCGATCCCCGCGTCGACGGCGGCCTTGGGCATCCCGTACACCACGCAGGTCTTCTGAGACTCCGCGATGAGATAGGCCCCCTGGCGGTGCATGGGGATAGCCCCGTCCGTCCCGTCGCGCCCCATCCCTGTCAGAATGACGCACAGGACGTTTCCCCCGTACTGCTCCGCCACGCTACGAAACATTATATTCGCTGCTGGCTTAACGGACAACTCCGGAGGCGCGTCCGACAGGTCACAGACGACGGCCCCGTTCCGGCGCTTCAGGATGAGGTGCTTACCCCCTGGCGCGATCACCACGCGGCCCGGCTTGAGCGTCAGCCCCTCAAAGCCCTCGACGACCTCCAGGGCCGAGGCGGCGTTCAGCCTCCGGGCGAAGGAGGGGGTGAACTCCTTGGGCATGTGCTGCGTGATGACGATCGGAACGGGGAAGTTCCCCGGCAGCTTGGGCAGCAGCTCGTTCAGGGCCATGGGGCCCCCCGTCGACGAGGCGATGGCCACGATCTCACGGCGGCGCGAGGAGGGCGGGGGCGTCATGCGCCGGAACTCCGGTGCGCGGGGCAGGGGCGGCTTGGGGGGAAGCAGGGAGCCGCCTGTGCGGACGTGTGCCGTGCTGGCCGCCACGACCTTGTCGACGATGTCGCGCCCCACGTCGCGGATGTTCAGCGAGATGGACCCGGAGGGCTTGGACACAAAGTCCACGCAGCCCAGGGACAGGGCCTTCAGTGTGGTCTCGGCCCCCTCCTGCGTCACGCTGCTTACCATGATGACGGGCAGGGGGCTGGTCCTCATGATCTCCTCCAGCGCCTTCAGCCCGTCCATGTTGGGCATCTCCACGTCCATCGTCACGACATCCGGCCTCAGCGCCTTGATCTGCGCCAGCGCGTCCCGGCCGTCGCGCGCCGTCCCCACGACCTGTATCCGCGGGTCGGTGCCAAGGATATCCCCAATCAGCTGCCGCATCAAAGCGGAGTCGTCAACGACAAGTACCCTGATTTTTCCAGATCGGGGCGTCATAGCCTCACCCTCCCGATGATATTGACCTCAAAACCCGGCACGCGCCGGGAACCTCTGACCTCGATTAACCCCAAACTAACCTTGATGAAGTCTCAATTAACCTCGATGATCCGCGAAGAAACTCCGCGTCAGCCGAAGGAAGAAGGACCTCAGTCCCTTGACCTCGTGCTGCGCCGGGCGTCCCTCCCATAATCTCAACAGCTCGCCCGTCAGCCGCCTGACGCAGTTTGCGGCGGAGGAGGAGGGGTGGGCGCGGTAGAACACCTTGCGGCCGCGCACCGACCGCTCGACGTTGTCGTCCCTGAGGATGTAGCCCAGGTAGGCCGGGGCGCTGCCCAGGAACTGCATGGACGCCATGCGAATTCGCTCCGCCACCTCGTGGGCCTCCTCCCGGCTGCCTGCCATATTGACGACCAGCATGAGCTCCTCGCCCGGCTTCTGCGCGCCCCCGCCCAGGGACTTGATGACCCCATAGGCGTCGCGCACCGAGGTGGGCTCCGGCGTGGTGACGAGCAGCGCCATATCCGCCGCCTGGGCAAAGGAGAGGACCCCCTTGTGGATGCCCGCCCCCGTGTCCATGATGAGCAGGTCAGCCCGCTCCTCAAGCTCTATCAGCAGCTCAAAGACCCTCTCCATGGACTCGTCGTCAAGGTCGGCCATTTCGCGGAGCCCCACACCCCCCGGCAGCAGAGCCACGCGCTCCTCCAGGGGGATCAGGATTTCGTTCAGCTCACGGCTGCCGGAGACGAGGTGGGACAGGTTGTATTTCGCGCTGACCCCGCACAGGATGTCCAGGTTCGCCATGCCCAAATCCGCGTCCAGCAGGACAATGCGTTTCCCCTGGTCCGCCAGGGCACAGGAGAGGGCGATGGCGACGTTGCTCTTCCCCACGCCACCCTTGCCGCTGAGAACGGCGACCGTCCTGAGGTGGGCCTGGCGCCCCCTTTGGCGAAGCGCCTGCCTCTTCTCCTCGACGATGCGCCGCAGGTCCCCGGCCTGATCCGTCAGGATAGCGCTCATCCCCGCTTGCGCTCCTCTTCGCTCATCATCAGGAAGTCCGCGATGCGGCTGCCGGTGGCCGTCTCGATGTCCTTCGGGACGTTCTGCCCCGCCGTGAGAAAGGACACAGGACAGCCCATCACCTGCTGTATGTTGAAGATCGCCCCGTAGCTCACCGTCTCGTCCAGCTTTGTGAAGAGCAGGTGCGAGACCGGGATGTTGGGAATATGCTCCACGACGTCCAACATGTCGGGATACTTCATGTTCGCCGCCAGCACGAGGTGCACCGCGTCCGGGACGAAGGCGTCGTAGAGCTCCTCAAAGGCCTCCAGGCTCTTCCGGTCCCTCTGCGCCCTCCCCGCCGTGTCGAGCAGGATGATGTCCGCGTTCTCGTGGTCCCCCAGGATCGCAGGGAGCGCGTCGGCCTCGAAGACGATCTCAATGGGCACACCCAATATCTTAGCATAGGTCTTGAGCTGGTCTACCGCCGCGATGCGGTACGTATCGCTTGTGAGGAGCAGGACCTTCTTGTGCTCCCAGAGGGCCTGGATGGCCGCCAGTTTGGCGATGGTTGTCGTCTTGCCCACCCCGGTGGGGCCCAGGAGCATCACCTTGCGTCCACCGGCTGGGTCCTCACCCTCGTCGCCCGCGCAGCGAATCCTCGACGCCAGCCACTCGGCGAAGGGCCGCTTGCCCCCCGCGCCCGGCAGCGAGGCGGAGACGCCGTAATCCGCCAGGAGCTTGCGGATGTACCGCTCGTCCACGTCCGAGGCGCGGAGCCGCCCCACAAGGCTGCGCTCATCGGCGGGGAAGACGCTTTGTCCCTCGTCGGGAAAGGGGCCTTCAGGCCCCGGCAGGACGGCCTCCTGCACAGGGAGCCCCGCCTGGAAGCCCCCCGCCTGGGGGCGCTGCTGGGGCGAGGTCATGCCCGTCTCGACCAGTGCCAGACGCTCCAGCAGGGAGTCGATGCGCTGGGAGAGGGCCCCCACCTCGCTCTTCAGGACGTCCGTGTCCGCCGGGGCGGGTTTGGGCGCGGGAGCCGGGGGCTGTGGGGCCGGGACGGATGTTGCCGGGGCGGGGGTCCCCAGGCCATAGGCGCTGCGAAGCGCCTCCGAGGAGATATGCAGGCTGTCGCCCTCCGGGGACGTGGTCCCCACCCCAGAGCTGCCGGCGCCTGGCGTATCGGCGGGACGGTAGCCCTCGCCGCCCGTCGGCGTGGTGGGCGCGGCGATGTTCCCCCCCACCGAGCGTTCCTTGAACTCCATAAGCTTCTGAAAGGCGATGAGGTTCTCCCGCCGGGTGTCCTCGTCGCTGCGGGGGGGCTTGGCCTTCGCCTTGGGCTCCTTCTTCGTGTCGTCCTCAAGGATGCCCGCCGTGACCCGCAGGACCGGCTTGCGAAAGAGCCCCATGATGCCTCCCTCCTTCACCATCCGCGAGGAGAGAATTACGGCGTCCTTGCCCAGCCGCTCGGCCGCGAGGCGCAGGGCCTCCGCGTCGTCTTTAGCCTCAAATGTGATTTGGTTGACCACCCGCATCTGCCTATTCCACCATTCCTACCGTTTTGATCTGGACGCCGTGGACGATTTCGTTGTACGACACCACGAAGATGTTGGAGACCGAGCCCTCGATCAGCCGCCGGACGATGAGCCGCACGTCCGGATGCACCAGGAGGACCGGGGGCAGATTCTTGACCACCATGTCGTCCACGGCCCGGGAGATCGCGGCGATCATCTTCTGAACCTCCCGCGGGTCCATGTTGAGCTGCCAGCCGCGCGTCAGGTCCCCGTCGACCCCCGCCATGATCTTCTGCTCCCAGTTTGGGGACAGCGTGGCGGCGGTGATGACGCCGTCCGGCCCCTGGATCTTCAGGGAGATGAGCCGGGACAAGGCCTCCCTCGCGCGCTCCGTCAGGAAGTCCACGCTGCGCGACATCTTACCAAAGTCCGCCAGCGCCTCAAAGATCGTCACCAGATCGCGGATGGGGACCTGCTCGCGGATGAGGTTCTGGAGCACCTTCTGGATCTCGCCCAGCGACAGCGACGCCAGGAGCTCCTCCACGACGGCCGGGGCGGACTCCTTGACCATGTCCGTGAGCTTCTGCACCTCCTGGCGAGTCAGGAGCTCCGCGCCGTTCTTGCGGATGACCTCCGACAGGTGCGTGGCCAGCACGGAGGGCGCGTCCACGACGGTGTAGCCCATGGCCTCCGCCTTGTCCCGCAGGTCGGGGGAGATCCACAGCGCGGGCAGGCCAAAGGCGGGCTCCTTCGTGGGGACGCCGATGAGGTCCTCCTCCACGCCGCCGGTGTTCATCGCCAGGTAGTGGTCCGGCAGGAGCTCCCCCCGTCCGGCCTCCGCACCCTTGACGCGCAGGATGTACTCTGTGGGCTTGATCTGGATGTTGTCGCGGATGCGGATGGGGGGGACGACGATCCCCATCTCCACGGCCATCTGCTTGCGGATGGTCCCGATGCGGTCCAGCATGTCGCCGCCCTGGGCCGGGTCAATGAGGGGAATGATGGCGTAGCCGATCTCCGCCTCCATGGGCTCCACCGTCAGGAGCTTCATCACGTCCTC
>JAFUYV010000078.1 GCA_017476945.1 Fretibacterium sp. | reverse complement strand
CTGGCAGAATCCAGCGAGCCCGCCCCGGCAGCGGAGGGCCATCATCATACGCTCCGAGCGGTCCGAGCCCTGAGGCAGCGACGACGCCGCAACGCAGGCGAAGGCCCGCCATTTTAACATCCCCCTCAGCCCCGGCGCGCGGAGGCGGACGGCCCTCAGCGCGGAGGCGGCCCGCTCCATGAGGAGGAATATCCCCCGCAGGGTCAGCAGCAGGAGCACCCGCAGTTTCTCCGGCAGGCCAAGGCGGGACAGCGCCGTGTCCATCCTCATCGGGCCCATCGCGACAGCCAGCCGCAGCAGGACGATCGAGATAAGGTTCAGTCGGAGGGCGATGAGCCCCCCCATTCGTATGCCCTCGCGGGAGAGGGGACCCCACAGCGCCCCGCCGGGATAGGTGACGCCCAGGAGCAGCGCCACGGCGAGGCTCACGGCGTTCAGGCGCAGCAGCACGCGCAGCAGGGGGCGGACCGGCCCGCAGGGAAGCAGAGCCAGGGGGACAAGGGCCGCGCACAACAGGAGGGCGGGCTCCTCCAGCGCGGAGAGGAGGAGCGACAACGCCAGGGCGCATAACAGCCGCGCCCGCGGGTCAAAGACGTCCAACGGAGAGGGCACGCCGCCTAAGGAGAAGCCAGCCTCGAGTCTCATGAGGGAGTTTCAGGGGGTCTTTGTCCCCCGGAGCTTCTCTCCAGAAAGTCAGGGGCAGCCCTTCTCAGCCAGGTCACCATAAAGGCCGTGACGGCCCCCTCAATGAGCGCCAAAGGCACGTGGGCGGCGAAGAGCACCTTCGCGGCGTCAAGGAGGTTCCCGTCGGAGAGGCCGAGAAAGAGCCCCACGCCCAGCGCCCCCAGCAGCACCGCCAGCGCCCCGGCAAAGAAGGACAGGGCCGCGGCGGCCCCGGAAGTACGGGCCCGGCACAGGGGACCGGAAAACAGGAGATAGACGGCGACGGCGGGCACGGCCATGTCCGCCGTGTTGGGCACCAAGACCAGGAGCCCGCCGAAGTGGAACAGCATCGCCTGAAGCAGCAGCGCCGTCAGGATGGCGGGGAAGGCGGCCCAGCCCAGCACCAGCCCCACCGGCGCGATGAGGGCGAGGTGCGTGGAGCCGGGGCCGACGCGGACGTTGATGAGTGAAGCCAGAAAGAAGGCCGACGACAGCAGCGCCACCCTGACGGTCCTCTCCGGCTCCAGCCGCCGCAGCCCGACGGCCGTCCCCATGCCCGCCACAGCCCAGCCTGCGGCCAACGCCGCGGGGGACAGAACCCCCTCACTGATGTGCATGAGCCACCCTCCTTTTGCATAACAGCGCGAACGCCGAGAGGTTGAAGAGGAGGCTGACGCCCAGCGCCGCGCGGAACGCGAGCTCAAGTCCCTCCGGTGGATTTCCCTCGCCCTCTGCCGCCAGCGGGACAGGCGCCTCCCTCGCGGAGCCGTCCTTCAGCATGGCCTCCGTCACCTCAAGCTCCGCTGTGGCCTGGTGGCCTTCCTCGTCCCTCACGATGACCCGCCACACGCCGGGCGTGTCCGGCACGAAGGCGAAGCGCCCCGCCGCGTCGGTGCGGCCCGCCTGGTGGGCGAACGTCCCGTCGGCCGGGGAGAAGACCCGAGCCTCGCGGTAGCTCATCGCCTCGCCCGTCGAATAGAAGAACTCCAGCGCAGCCGGCGGAGACGCCGCCTGGCGGAACCCCACGCCGTGTGCCAGGGCGCTTTTCGGGGGCATAAGGCTCAGGCCGGCAAGCGCCAGCCCGAGCGTAAGGACCGTTTTCATCTCACCTCAAACAGCAGGAAGGCACGGAGGTTCAAAGCGTCGTAGTCCCCCTCCACCCCGGGGAGACCGCCCTGAGCGGCGCGCACGCCCCACAGACCGGGGGCCGTGATCTTGATGTGGGCCACGCCGCTCTCCGCCTCCGTGTAGTAGGCATAGGTGTTCTCGTACTCCGTCACGAAACCGTCGTATGTCGCCCACACCGGCCCCGTGTAGGGCTGGCCGTTCAGCAAAATCCTCACGTCGAAGAACGCTCCCACCTTCGCGTCCGCGGGGTTCGTCAGGGGGATGACCTCCAGCGGATGGCCGATCACCGTGGCAAAGGTCCTGTCGTCCCTTGAGGCGTTCAGGATGGCCTTGGCGTACTTGTCGTACTTGTTGGCGGACAGGACCTTCAGACCCTGGGCCTCCAGCTCCTTCCGCGCGCCGGCCTTGCCTCCCTCGTTCGTCACACACCAGCTCTCGCCGTCCTTAACCGCGACCAGCAGCAGCGTCCCGTCCGTCGGGGGGATCACGCTGAAGTCGATGCACAGCTCCTTCTCGTTGCCCGATATCCTGGACTCCTGGAACTTCCCATCCGCGAAGAGCCCCGCCTTGACACGCGAGAGGACCTCGACCTCCTCCGGCACGATGAAACGGTGCGCCGACTGGACGGTCGCCTCAAAGGGCACACCCGCCTTCACCTCCGTTGATTTTGCCTTGATCGTCAGCTCGTGGGCCGACGCCGGCAGCGCCAGCGCGAGAAGCTCCAGGATGGCCAGACGCCTCGTTTGCCTGAAGCTCAAGGGGATACTGCCGCCCTGCTCCCCCCGATTGGAAATCATTTTGGTCACGAAAAACTCCTCCTTTGTTTAAGTTGTTTAAGTCTCATCGCGGCGCCTGTAAGGGGTTCAGGGGGCTTTGCTCCTCTGAGCTTCAATCCGAGTCTCACGGCGACGCCTGATGATGTACCTCGGACGGGCCCGTCCACGCGATAATGATAACATACTTTTTTAAAAAAATGTTATCCATTTCAATCTCGCGACGGCGTCTGCGGCCTCGCGCGCAAATTTTTTATAAAAGGCGGGGCATCCCTTGACAAGCTCAGACCGCGCCGATAAAATGTCAGTGCTTGCCGGGGTGGCGGAATGGTAGACGCAGTGGACTCAAAATCCACCGGGGGCGACTCCGTGGGAGTTCGAGTCTCCCCCCCGGCACCAATTGTTTTAGTTAATATTGAAATCTCACGGCGACACCTGCGCCGCATCATGAAGACACTTTTCAGCTTTTTAATCTGGCGCTTTACCTTCATGACAGCCTTCTCTTTGACGTCAGTCTGTCCTCGAACAGGGGCAAGTCTGAATGTTCTTGGGGATTGAGATCTTGTGCGGGGATCATACGTAAAGGACGGGCTCAATGTCCCGCCTGACGCGCTCCCGGAGGGACCGTCGGTTCAGCGTGTCCACGCACATATTCAGGTCAAGCCGCTGGGCGATGCGCCCATACGACGGCCCCTCAAGCCGGCAGCCGTGGATGAGGGCGAAGCGCACGGCGACCGCCTCGGCCCCCTTTGAGCGATAAAAACCATCATGGCCGCCGGGGCGGTCAGGTCAGGACACGCGGCTTCCGTATTGGCGTTCAGGAGGCCTTTGTTCTCCTGAGCATCAACGTTGAAACGCTTTATTATGATATACTTGTCTTTATAGGGCATCGACTTTTATTTCAAAGGAGAGATTTTTCATGGAGAAGCGTGAGCTGGTCATTATCGGTGCGGGGCCTGCGGGGATGTCGGCCGCGATTTATGGACGGCGTGCCGGGCTGGACGTGCTGTTGCTGGAGAAGGGCGCGACGGGCGGTCAGATCAACATCACCGACGAAATCGAGAACTACCCCGGCGTGCCTCACGCCACGGGGCCGGAGGTCGGCGAGCTGCTGCACAAGCACGCGCTGAAGTTCGAGACCGAGATCCGCATGGTGGACGACAGCAAGGTTGAGCTCCGCGGGGACAAAAAGGTCGTCGTCACCAAGAAGGGCGGCGAGACCAACGAGATCGAGGCCGAGGCCATCATCGTCGCCACGGGCGCGCAGTTCCGCCGCCTGGGCTGCGAGGGCGAGGCGGAGCACATCGGCCAGGGCGTGAGTTTCTGCGCTGTGTGCGACGGAGCGTTCTTCGAGGACCTTGAGGTCGCCGTCGTGGGCGGGGGCAACACCGCGGTCGAGGAGGGCGGCTACCTCACGAAGTTTGCGTCGAAGGTCTACATCATCCACCGCCGCGACGAGTTCCGCGCGGACCGCGCCGCCATCGCGCAGGCCCTGGCCAACCCGAAGATCCAGCCCGTGTACAACACCGTCGTGGAGAAGATTGAGGACAGGGAACCTGAGGATGATGACGACATGAGAAATTTGAACCTTGTCCTGAAGAACGTCAAGACCGGCGAAATTTCCAACCTTCCCCTTTCGGGCGTGTTCATGTTCGTCGGCCAGGAGCCCCTGGACGGCTGCGTGAAGGGGCTGGTGAAGGCGGAGAAGGGCGGCTGGATCATCACGAACGACCACATGGAGACCTCCGTGGAGGGAATCTTCGCGGCGGGCGACGTCCGCAGCAAGTACCTGCGCCAGGTCATCACGGCGGCGGCGGACGGGGCTGTGGCGGCCATGGCGGCGTCCTCCTACATCAACGAGCAGCTCCATCTGCGCTCCACGCTGCTTGAGCCGGATCAGGTCAAGGCGTTCTTCTACTCCAGCATCGACGAGGAGCAGGTTCAGCTCTCCAACGCGGTGGAGACGGCGGCCAAGGCGAAGGGCGTCAAGGTCCCGGTGATCGACGGCTACCGCAACGCGCGCATGACCGAGAAGCTGGGCCTGGGCGGCAAGATGCCCGCGATGGTGGAGCTCAGCAAGGGCGCCGTCACGAAGGTCACGACACTCGCCTCCCCGGCGGACGTGGAGAAGGCGCTGTAATCAAAGGACACATGGGCCGCGGCGTCTCCGCATCCGAAGGGAGCGCGCCGCGGGAGTTTTGCAGGCCCTGCATCCCAGTAAAACTTTCCTCCGGGACGGCCGACAATAAGCACTAGGAGGGGATGACACCCATGGAAAACAGGAACAACGCTCAGTTCACCTATCAGGCGACGCAGATCTCAACCGCGACGAAGGAGCAGCTTCTGCTGATCACCTACGACATCGGCATCAAGGCGTGCCGCATGGCGGAGGCGGCGCTGACGGGCGATGACTCCAAAAAGGACTTTGGGCTGGCCAACCGTGAGATCATCCGGGCTCAGGAGGTCATCCGCGAGCTGATGGTGACGCTGAACACGGACAAGGGCGGCGAGATGGCCAAGAGCCTTGTCCGCCTCTATGATTATATGTATCAGCTCCTTGTTGACGCGAACATCAAGAAGGAGCCGGACAACGTCCGCACGGTGCGCGGAATGCTGGAGGAACTGAAGGAGACCTGGGAGGGCGCCCTTGTGCAGCTTTTGCAGGACTATCAGGCCGCCCACCCTGAGGACGAGGACTTCAAGAGCGCCCTCTCCGAGCTGAAGGGGGAGCCAGCCCAGCCAGCGGCGGCGCCAAAGGCCCAGCCCCAGCTCAAGGTACAGCCCAGGCCCCAGGCCGCGCCCCAGAAGGCCGGGAGTTTCACCCTTGCCGGTTGACCTTCTGAACAGCGCAAAGGAGCTGCTTTCGCGGGAGCTCAAATTATGCAAGATGCTGAGGACGATGATCTCGCGCGAGCTCGAGGCCATCGTCCTTGATGGTGATATGGACGAGCTTCTGCGGATACTCCGCAGCAAGGACGACGTCATCTCGCAGCTCCAGCTTTTGGCGGACTCGTGGCAGGACCTCCTGTCCGGCATGGGGATCACCCGGCCGCGGGGCGTGGAGGGCTTTGGCCAGGATATCCTGGCGCTGTTCCCCGACGACCAGGACCTCCCCAACCTTTTGGAGGAGACGAGGAACCTCGCGGAGGGCATCATGAAGGCGGAGGACGAGGCTCAGGCGGAGCTGGAGAAGCACGCGGCCGGCCTTCGCAGCCAGATCGCCTCGCGCGCGCACGGCCGTCAGGTCGCGGCCAGCTACGCAAAGATGGGCGGTTCCAGCATCTGATGCGCCCCTTCCTCTCACGCGGGCTCTGCCTGCTCCTTGCGGTCGCCTTCCTGGCTCAGCCGGTCTATGCCGCGGCAAAAAATGCGGCAAAGAAGACGGAGGCCCGGATGGCCGCCGCCCCCTCCCCGGCCGCTGCGCGGGATGCCGCGGACAGGTCAGACCCTGACCTGGAAAAAGAGCGGGAGATCGGCCGGAGGGCCCTTGCTCAAATTGAGGAGCGCTGGCCCCTCACGTCCGACCCCGCCGCCACCGCGCGGCTGAACATGATCCTGGACCGCCTGGAGCCCCACATGGAGCGCCGCATCCCCTACGAGGTGCGCCTGGTCTCGACGGACGTCCAGAACGCCTTTTGCCTGCCGGGGGGCTACATTTTCTTCACGACGGGGATCATGGACCTCCTCAAAACGGACTCCGAGCTCGCGGCGGTCATGGCCCACGAGATGGTCCACGCAGACCGGAAGCATGGCCTGAAGATGGCGGCTCAGAGCAACAAGACGACGCTGGCGGCCCTGGCGGTCGTGCTGCTCAGCGGCGGGGCCCTGGCCCCCGTTATCCTGGCGCAGGTGGCGCAGGTCGCCATCACGAACGCCTACTCCATCGAGCTGGAGGCGGAGGCGGACAGCCGCGGGCTCGACGCGCTCATCGCGTCCGGCTACCCCCCCACCGCCATGGTGACGCTGATGGAGAAGTTCATGGACGAGGAGCTGAAGCAGCCCATCCGCGAGTACGGCATCTACATGAACCACCCGGACTCCCGCAAGCGGCTTCAGATGGCCCTGGAGAAGCTCCACGATCTGGGCATCCCCGTTCGCCGCAAGCACTCCCTCGGGCTTTTGAGGACGGGCTTTCGGGAGACGAAGAGACGCGCGGAGCTCACGGTGGACGGCGCTGTGGTCTGGAGCGGAAAGCGCGCTCCGGAGACGCGGACGGCCCTCGAGAGGGCGCGCGCCGTCCTGGACGAGGACCTTCAGATGGAGCTTGCGCCCTATGACGTTCATCTTGTCGGGGGCTCGCTTTACATCGGCAATCATCTTGTGGGGGAGCCCGTGAAGGGCATGGACAGCGTGGAGGTGTTTCGCCAGAACCTCCTTAAGGCGCTGGACGCCGCCCGCCGCAAGCACCCCACCGCAAAGTACTTTCAGCCCTGAGGCCATTACTCAAGAAGCATTGCGCCTGATGGATATGAATGTGTGTCAGGCAATAAAACTCATTACAGGAGGAGCTAGCGCATGGATATCCTGAAGAAACTTGGGGAGACGGGGCTGGTCCCCGTCGTCGTGATTGAGGACGCGCAGGACGCCGTCCCCACCGCCGGGGCCCTGCTCGAGGGCGGCATCGGCGCGATGGAGATCACGTTCCGCACCGCGGCCGCGCCGGAGGCCATCCGCGAGGTGAAGGAGAAGTGCCCCGACATGCTCGTGGGCGCGGGGACGGTGGTCACCCTGGAGCAGGCCAGGAAGGCCGTGGAGCAGGGCGCGCGTTTCATCGTCTCTCCGGGGTTTGACGCGGAGGTCGTGAAGTGGTGCGTGGACAATGGCGTCGCCGTGACGCCGGGCTGCGCGACGCCGACGGAGATCATGGCAGCGATGAAGCTTGGTCTGAACGTCGTTAAATTCTTCCCCGCCAACGTCTACGGCGGCCTGGGGGCGCTGAAGGCTCTCTCCGGTCCGTTCCCCGGCCTGAAGTTCATCCCGACGGGCGGGGTCAACGCCCAGAACGTGGGGGAGTTCAGCGCCGCGCCCTTCGTCCACGCTGTTGGGGGAAGCTGGGTCTGCACCAAGGCGGACATCGCCGCGCACAACTTCGACAAGATCACCGCGCTGTGCCGCGAGGCGTGCCAGGCCATCCTGGGCTTTGAGATGGGGCACCTCGGCATCAACTGCGCCAACCTGGAGGCCGCGCTGGCGGTGTGCCAGGAGCTGGCCGACACCTTTGGCTTCACCATCAAGGCGGGCAACAGCTCGAACTTCGTGTCCAGCGGGTTTGAGGTCATGAAGTCCCCCTATCTCGGCGAGAAGGGGCACGTCGCCATCCGCACCAACAAGATGGACATGGCCATCGCCAAGCTGGCGGAGAAGGGCTTTATCGCGGACATGGACACCGCGAAGATCAAAGGCGGGCGGATGACGGCCGTCTATTTCAAGAAGGAGATCGCCGGCTTCGCCTTCCACCTCCTCCAGCGGTAACCCCCCTCATGAACAAAGAGCGAGGCGGGCCCTAAGGCCCGCCTCAGTTTTTCCTGCGCCGTCACACGGTTACACAGCGGCCTTTTTCCTCCTGAGCAGGGGCAAGGCGAGGAAGATGAGCGACAGCCCCAGGCCCACGGTGTCGCATCCGCCGCCGCCGCCGCCGCCGGAACTGTTGTCCTCGTTGCTGGAGCTGCTGCTCGCGGCCTTCTTGCTCATCCACATCGTGCCGGAGATGAGGTTGTCCGCCACGCCGTCCGGGACGACCAGAAGCCGCTGAACGAGCTGCGCCCCGCTGTTGGCTGCGTCGTCCACGTTGGCGAGGTAGGCCGTCAGGCGGATGGTCGCGCCGCCGCTGGCCTGCTGAACCTTGAGCGCACCCGTGAGGGCCGCGTCCACCGCGCTGACCCCCACCTTGCCAAACTGAGCCGTCGCCACGTTGAACGTCCCGCCGGTCGAGCCGTCGATGACGGGGACCCTCACACTTCTGAGGTTCTCAAAATCAACCCTGACAAACTTCGCCAGCTCCGCCGCGCTGGGCAAGGAGGTGACGTTGCGGTCCAGGAGTTTGCTCAACTGGTCGTAGTCAAAGGTCCAGGAGTACTCCAGCGGCAGTATATTGCCCTTTTCCAGCCCGGAGATGCTCAGCTTGACGCCGGGCTTGAGGTCATTTTCCGTGAGCGCCGGAACGGCGGCGGGCGAGGCTGCGCTGACCGACTCGGAGTTGGGGATCAGGCTGACCGTGGCCCCCCAGCGGTCCTGGAAAGCGTCCTGGAACGCGGACGTCGTCACGGTTGAGCTTGTCGAGGCGATGGCCAGGCTCATGCCCTGGTCGGTGAGCTGCTGCAGGCCCAGCCGGTTCCACCAGATGGGATGAAGGTTGCTGTCGGATGCGCTTGCATCCTCCGTGACGTTCAATTCGACGGAGTCGGTGATGCTGGCGTTGCTCTTCATCTTGGCGGTGATGGTGGCTTTGCCAATATGGTTGGCATAAATATTCCCCGACGAGTAGATGACAACCGCGCTGGAGTCCGAGTCCCAGTCAACCGCGACATCGCGGTTGACGATGTTGTTGTGGATGTCATAGCCGACGACGAACAGGCTCGTGGTCTGGCCAACGGTACGGAGCGTGTTGGGCAGACCGCTGATGCGGATACGCTTGATGCTGCCGTCATCGCCGGCATCGCCGCCGCCGCCGCCATTGCCGCCCTCAAGCGTATCGTAAGCCCCGGCGTCCCATGTGCTGCCATCAGTGCTGGGACGTCTGACCCCGCGCTCATCCGTGTAGGATGTGGCGGCGTTCCCGATGGAGTTATAAATACTTTTTGCCGTCGTCAGTGGGACAACAGCCTGAGCCGGGTTGTTCAGCTCCTCCGTAGCGTCCCGGAGCGCCAGCGTGTTCAGCGTGTACACCACCAACCCGTCGTCCGCCGTCGTGATGGGGTCAGAGGCTCCCACCGCGGGGGGCATATTCGCGCCGACGCTGTTCACCGCGGGCGTCACGCCGTCTCCGAAGAAGACGTTGAACGTGTTGCCGCTGGACACATCGTCCGCGCTGTTCGAGGTTACATGCGTGGCGGAAGTCCAGGACGCTGTTTCACTTGCCCCCTCACCGTACTCGGTGAAAAAGGTGTAGCCTCTGGATGTAATCGTTCCGCCGGAGGCGTAGATGTCGTCCCCCAAGCTGGCGGCGTTGTCGGTCAAGATGTTGGCTCCCAGGGTGAAGGTTGCCGTGGAGCTGATCCCGCCGCCGTTATTGGTGGCTTTGTTGCTCGCGATGGTGTTAAAGACGACGGCAGATCCCCCCGTGCCCCCGGCAAGCTGAAGCGCGCCGCCGCTGCCCTCCGTGCTGTTCTTGTGGAACGTGCAGTTGGCGATTTGGAACTTTGCAGCTTCGATGTTGGCCGCCCCGCCGCTGCCGGTTGCCTTATTTTCGGATTGGAAGGTGCAGCGCAACAAAATCAACTCCGCGGGGGTGGTTGACGTGGAGACAGCTCCGCCGGTCCCACTGGTTTCGTTCCCCCAGAAAACGCTGTCCGTTACCGTAAGCTTTGTCGTAGTGTTGACCACATAAAGCGCGCCGCCTGAGGTGACGGATGTATTGCCGCTGAATACGCAGTTAGCGATCGTGTTGCTTGTGCCGCTGTTGACGCTGACCGCCCCGCCGTTACTATTGTTCGCGTTGCTCACGGAGTTTGAATACCAGGTGACATACGTAGCCGTGATGCCCTTCGCCAGGGACGCGCCGCCGTTGCGCGTAGCCTTGTTTCCGTTGAAGAAACAGTTTGTGAGGGTGCTCACGCCATCGCTGTACGTCGCGCCGCCGTCGCTGGTGTCGCTTCCAGTGGCCACATTAGCGAGGAAGATAACGTTTTTGGCCTCGATAGTCCCCGCGGAGTAAAGCGCACCGCCATTGAGCGCCTGTTGATTGCTGAAAGTGAACTTCTTATCTTCGTTATCTTCGTTCGTGACATTAATGGCCGTAACGGCGTAGATAGCCCCGCCGTTACGCGCGGCCGTGTTTTTTTGGGTGCTGGGGCTGGCAAAGTTACCGCCCTTCACATCAACCTCCCCGCCGGACCAAACCACTCCGCCGCCGGAATTCTCCCCCGTGGTGGCGCTGCTGTTGCTGTAGAATCTTCCTCCATCAATAGTGACATTCCTCCGGGCATAGATGGCACCGCCACCGGAGTTGGTACTGGCCCCATTAGCGTTGGAGTTGCCATTGACGTCCCCGGTGCCGGAGGCTATCGTCACGTCCACTTCGGCGTAGATCGCCCCGCCACCAACATAATCATTATTAGGCGCTGTAGCCGCCGTGTCCGTCGTCTTGTTGCTGGAGAAGGTTCCGCTGGTGACCGTGACATCCCCCCGGGCATAGAGCGCCCCGCCGGAGACGGCTGCCATCTGGTTGCGGAACTCCGTCCCCGCTGTCCCAATGTCCCCTTCGCTGTAAATAGCCCCGCCGCTGCCCGCCGTCGCGGTGTTCACTGTCGTGAAATTTGTTGTGCTGTTGGGGTTGGTGACCGTCACCTTGCCTTTCGCGTAAATGGCCCCGCCGTTGGTTGCCGCCGTATTATTCGCGAAAGTGCCGCCGCTGAGGGCCAGATCCCCCTTTCCGTTTGAGTAAACGGCCCCGCCGTTAATGGCGCTGTTTTCGGAGAAAATGCCACCGGAAACAGCGGTGACATTGCCGTTTGCGTAGATAGCTCCACCATTGGCCGTGTCCCCTGCCCCCGTTACAGACGCAGAGTTTTTGGTGAAGGAGCCATTCGTAACGCTGACCGTTCCAGCAGAATAAATTGCCCCACCATTGGCCGGCGTCGCCGCCACCGCTGTTGTCGCCTTGTTGGTGATGAAGGTACCACCAACAATCGTGATGCTGTTCCCGGCATAGACAGCTCCACCGCTGCCCGCCGCAGCGGTGTTGTTCGTGAACGAGGGCGAGCCCGTCAGCGCAACCGTCGTGGCGTAAACCGCGCCGCCGCCCGTCGTGCCCGTGGCCTCGTTGTTCGTGAAGGTTCCGCCGTTGATGTTGGCCGTACCCGCGTCGATGGCCCCGCCTCGGGCCGCGGTGTTCTTGGTCGTGCCCCCAAAGGAGCCACCGTCAACCTGAACGGTCCCCGTCGTGCAGATGGCGCCGCCGTTGCCGCCCGTGGCCGTGTTGCCGTCGAACGTCCCGGTCGTGACCGTCACGTCTGCCGCGGTGGCGTAGATCGCTCCCCCGCTCAAAGCCGCCGTGTTGCTGGTGAACGCATGCGCGGCTGTGCCCAGAGT
>JAFUYV010000077.1 GCA_017476945.1 Fretibacterium sp. | reverse complement strand
GCAACCTGGAGATGGCGGAGGGGGCGTGCTTCTCGGACGCGGACGTGCGGAGTGCGGCGAAGGTCTGCGTGCTGGGCCCCACCGTCTCTAAGGAGCTGTTCGGCTACGCGGACCCCATCGACGCCAACATCCGCATCCGCAACATCCCTTTCCGAGTCATCGGTGTGACAAAGGCGAAGGGCGCGAACTCCTTTGGCCAGGACCAGGACGACGTCATCTTCGTCCCCATCACGACGGCCCAGCGGCGTCTGGTGCGCTTTGGGACCCGGGTGGACTCCGTGCGGAGCATCAATGTGCAGGCCAAGGACCGGGACTCCCTGGAGGCCGCGCAGAACGAGGTGCGGTCAATCCTTCGCCAGAGGCACAGGCTGACCGAGGGGGTGCCGGACGACTTCAACATCCGCGACCTGACCCAGGCCCTTGAGAACGCCGCCAGCTCCGCGGAGGTCATGAGCATCCTTCTGGGGGCCGTGGCGTCCATATCGCTACTCGTCGGCGGCATCGGCATCATGAACATCATGCTCGTCTCCGTGAGCGAGCGCACGCGGGAGATCGGCATCCGCATGGCGGTTGGGGCACGTCCGTCCAACGTGCGCGTGCAGTTTTTAACGGAGGCCGTGGTGCTGTCCCTGCTGGGCGGGGCCATCGGCATCATGAGCGGTGTCGGCATATCCAAGGCCGTCACGCAGTTCCTGTCCTGGCCAACGACAATATCCGCGGAGTCCATCTTGATCGCCGTGGGGTTCTCCGCCGGGGTTGGGGTGTTCTTCGGGTTCTGGCCGGCGTGGAAGGCGTCGAACCTCGACCCCATCGACGCGCTGCGGACGGAGTAGGCCGGAAATGCGCCTAGAGAACGGGCAGGTTTATTGCCCGGACGGCGTCTTCCGCAGGGGGACCCTGCACGTCGAGGGCGGCGTCTTCGTCGAGGCGTCGGCCCCTGGTCCCGTCTTCGACGCGGAGGGCCTGACCCTCATCCCAGGGCTGACGGACGTTCATTTCCACGGCTGCATGGGCCGCGACCGCTGCGAGGGGACGGAGGCCGCCATTCAGGCCATCGCGGACTACGAGGAAAGCGCCGGCGTCACGACCCTGTGTCCCGCGACGATGACGCTTCCCGAGGGGCGGCTCATCGAGATCGTCTCGGCGGCCGGGCGTTTCTCCGGCGAGACCGGCGCGGCGCTGGTTGGCATCGACATGGAGGGGCCGTTTATCTCCCTGGAGAAGAGAGGGGCGCAGAATCCTCGCTATATCCGGAGGCCGGACGCGGCGCTGTTCGAGCGCGTGAGGGAGGCATCAGGGGGCCTTGTGAAGATCGTCACGGTCGCCCCGGAGGTTGAGGGGGCGATGGAGTTCATAGACCGTGAGCGGGACCGCGCAATCCTCTCCATCGCCCACACCGCCTGCGACTACGACACGGCGCGGGAGGCGTTCGCGCGCGGCGCGAGGCACGTGACGCACCTCTACAACGCCATGCCGCCAATGGGACACCGGGAACCCGGCCCCATCCTCGCCGCCCTGGAGAGAGACGACGTTACCATCGAGCTGATCTGCGACGGCGTCCACGTCCACCCCGCCGTCATCCGCAACACGCTCCGCATGTTCGGGAAGGACCGGGTGATCTTCATTAGCGACTCGATGGAGGCCACGGGGATGCCAGACGGCCGCTACACGCTGGGAGAGCTCCCGGTCGTCAAGCGGGGGAACCGGGCGTTGCTCTCCGACGGCACGATAGCCGGCAGCGTGACGGACCTCATGGGATGCCTGCGGACGGCGGTCCTGGGGATGGGCGTCCCCCTTGAGACGGCGGTGAGGTGCGCGGCGGTCAACCCCGCAAGGCTCATCGGCATCCATGACCGTTATGGCAGCCTTGAGCCCGGCAGGGTTGCAAACCTGGTCGCCCTCGACAAGGAACTCAACGTCGTGATGGTCCTCAACCGGGGCCGCGTCCGACCGCCCCGTTCCGCCGATACCCCCTCATGAACTCATAAACTGATGTCGCGGCGTCCCGTGATCCTGTAGAACAGCAGCAGAGATAAGATGGACGTGACCGTCAGGATGGTCGCGTAGGCCGAGGCGTTGCCGTAGTTGCCGCGGACGACCTCCGTATAGATGGACACGGTCAGCGTCTGCGTGGCGTTCGTGTAGAGGATGATGGACGAGCTGAGCTCGCTGATGATCGTCACCCAGCTCATGATGGCCCCGGCCAGGACCCCCGGCAGCATCATGGGGAGCGTGACGGCGGAGAAGGCCTTGGTCTCCGTCGCGCCCAAGGATATGGCCGCCTCCTCGATGCTCGGGCTGATCTGCCCCAGCGCCGCCGAGCTGGAGCGCACCGTGTAGGGCATGCGCCGCACGGCGAAGGAGATGATGAGGATGAGCGCCGTGCCGCTCAGGATGATGGGCGGATTGTTGAACGCGAAGATGAAGGAGATGCCCAACACCGAGCCGGGGATGATGAAGGGGAACATGGTGATAACGTCGTTGACGCTGTTCAGCGCGTTCCGCCTCCGCACGCTCAGATAGGCGATGATGACGCCGAGGACGACGACGACCGCCAGGCTTGCGATCCCCAGGAGATAGGTGTTGAGGATGGGGTTGCTGCCCTTGGAGAAGAGCGTCGCCTCGTAGCTCTGGAGCGCGTAGCCACCCGTGAAGACCTGCCCGCCGTTGCTCCGAAGGAAGGAGGTGTAGACAACCACCGCCTGGGGCAGGATCGCCAGCCCGACGACGAGATAGGCTGCCAGGTGCGAGAGGACCCCGGAGAGCCCGCCAAGGGACTTCGCAGCCATCGGGTTCAGGGCCGTCATGGTGTAGGTGCTGCGGTTCGCCAGGACGCGCTGGGCGAAGAACATGACCAGCGACAGACCGATGATGATGACGCAGATCGCCGCCGCAAAGCCGTCATCGCCGCCGACCTCGCCCATGAACTGCGTGTAGACGAGGACTGGCAGAGTCTTGTAACCCTCGCCGATGAGCATGGGCGTCCCAAAATCGGCAAACACCCTCATGAACACGAGCATGGAGCTCGCAAGGAGCGTCGGCATCACCAGGGGCACAATAACGCGCCAGATGCGCCCCAGACGGCCGCAGCCCAGGCTCTCCGCCGCCTCCACCAGGGAGTTGTCCATGTTCTTCAGCGCCCCGGAGACGTCGATGTAGACGAGGGGAAACGATTGCAGCGTGAACACCAGCACGATG
>JAFUYV010000076.1 GCA_017476945.1 Fretibacterium sp. | reverse complement strand
ATTATCTTTCGCTTACTCCTAAGAGGGAAACCCCGGCATAGACCTGGTCTCCCATCTTAATGTGCAGTTTCACATCCCTGGGCAGATAGACGTCGACACGAGAGCCCAGCTTGATCATCCCGTAGCGCTGCCCGGCCTCCAGCACGTCGCCCCTTGCCAGGCGGCAGACGATGCGGCGCGCCACCAGCCCCGCGATCTGCACCATCAGGACGGGGCCCCAGGCCGTGGCGAGCCCGACAAGGTGACGCTCGTTGACCTCCGACGCCTTGGGGGCAAAGGCCGCTACCTTCTTTCCCGGGATGTACTCCAAGTACTCCACCGTCCCCGCGCAGGGCGCGCGGTTGACGTGGACGCTGAAGAGGTTCATAAAGATGCCGACCTTGAGCGCGGGACCGGTGAAGGAGTGTTCCGCGTCGGAGATCTCGACCACCTTTCCGTCCGCCGGGGAGAAGAAGCCCCCCTCCCGCTGAGGCGTGACGCGGTCCGGGTCACGGAAGAACCAGACCGCAAGGGCCGTCAGCGCCCCCATCACGACGGCGGGCACGGGCGAGATGAAGGCGAAAGCCGCCGTTGCCAGTGCAAGGAAGACGATCGTGGGGATTCCATCGTGGGCCAGCTTCATGATTCCTGTTCCCCCTCCGCGTCAAGGGTCATGGCGGCTGGCGCCTCAAAGGGGAGGCTGCCCGTTGTGTCCCTGGGCGTCTCCTTTGCCTCCGCCTCCTTCGGCCCGCCTTGCTCCGCGCGGACGATGCTGCAGCCGGCCACGAGGTCGCCCTCGTCAAGCCGGACTGTGATGTTGCCCATCGAGGTGCGGCTGGACTTCAGGAGGTCGCTCACGGCCACGCGGATCATGCGGCCGCGGGCGGTGATGGCGATCATCTCGTCCCTCTCGCGCACCGTGTAGCACCCCACGAGGCGGCCCGTCTTGGCGGTGATATTCATGGCACGCACGCCCCCCGTCGCACGGTGGTGCGGCGTGAACTCATCAAAGCAGGTGCGCTTGCCAAAGCCGCGCTCGCTCAGGATTAAAATCTCGCTGTCCGGACTCACCACGTCGCAGCTGATAATGTGGTCCTCCGGCGCGAGGGCCATGGCGCGGACCCCGCGGGCGCTCCTCCCCATCGGGCGGAACTCCTCCTCGGAGACGCGCAGGGCCTTCGCCTCCGCCGTCATCAAAAGCAGGTCGTCCTTCCCCGTCGTCAGGCGCACCTGGGCAATCTCATCCCCCTCGTCAAGGGTAATGATGCGCCGCGGGCGGCTGGAATCCAGCAGGTCGGACACCTCAACGCGCTTGGCGATGCCATCCCGCGTGAGGAAGAACGCGTATTTCCAGCCCGTCGCCCCGCCGGGGGCCAGGGACACCACCCGCTCCCCCTCCTCAAGAGGAAGGATGCGGGAGGCCAGCTTGCCCTTGCCGGAGCGCGTCTCCGGGATGGAGAAGCCCTTGATGGACATGACCCGGCCGCGGTTGGTGAAGAAGTAGAGGTCGTGGTGCGTGTGGGTGACGCAGACCGTGGCGATGCTGTCGTCCTCCTGGACGGACGCCCCCTTGCGCCCCTTGCCACCGCGCCCCTGAAGCGTGTAGCTCTCCAGGTCCTGACGTTTCAGGAAGCCGTCCTGCGACAGCGTGACGACAATGTCGCTCTCCGGGATCAGATCCTCATCCGACGACTCCTCGTAGCTGTCGATAATCTCCGTGCGGCGGTCATCGCCGAATTTCTCCCCCAGCTCCCTCAGCTCGTCGCGGATGACGCCGTCCAGCACCTTCCGGTCAGCAAGGATCCGGTTATAGGAGGCGATGTCCGCAAGGAGCTGCTTCTGCTCCTCGTCCAGCTTCTCGCGCTCCAGGCCGGTCAGGCGCTGAAGGCGCATCTCCAGGATGGCCTGCGCCTGGAGCTCCGAGAACCCAAGCCGGGAGATGAGCCCCTCCCTGGCCTCCTGGCCGGACTTCGAGGCGCGGATGAGCTGAATGACCTGCTCGATGACGCTCAGCGCCTTCACCAGCCCCTCAACGATGTGCTCGCGGGCCTGGGCCTGCCGGAGGCGGAACTCCGTCCGGCGGCGCACCACGTCGCGGCGGTAGTCCAGGAAGAGCCTCAGCAGCCCCGAAATGGGCAGGATGCGCGGGTGTTTGTTGTCCAGCGCCAGGTTGATAACGCCGAAGGTGGTTTGGAGCTGCGTGCGGCGGTAGAGCTGGCGCATCACGAGCTCAGGGTCCGCGTCCCGCGTCAGGTCCAGAACGATGCGCATCCCATCGCGGTCCGACTCGTCGCGGATGTCCGAGACCCCGTCGACCTCCTTGTTCTGAACGGCCAGCACCATCGTCTCGATGAGCGTGGTCTTGTTCACCGCGTACGGGATCTCCGTAATGATGACGCTGGAGCGGCCGCGCTTGCCCTCCTCAACATGCATCCGCCCGCGGACGATGATCTTGCCGCGCCCCGTGCGGTAGGCGTCATAGATGCCCTGCCGTCCCAAAATCAGGCCGCCCGTGGGGAAGTCCGGCCCCGGCAGGCGCTCCATGATGTCCGCCAGGCTGGCCTCCTCCGGCTGGGTCTCCGTCTCGAGAAGCCAGCAGAGGACGTCCACAACCTCCCGCAGGTTGTGCGGCGGGATGTTCGTCGCCATGCCGACGGCGATGCCCGTGCTGCCGTTGACCAGAAGGTTCGGCAGCACCGACGGCAGCGACAGAGGTTCCTTCAGGGACTCGTCGAAGTTCGGGCCCCACTCCACCGTGTCCTCGTCAATGTCGGCCAGCATCAGTTCACCCAGCGTGTGGAGCCGGGCCTCGGTGTAGCGCATGGCGGCCGCGCTGTCCCCGTCCACGGAGCCGAAGTTGCCCTGCCCGTCCACCAAGCAGTAACGCAGGTTCCAGTCCTGGGCCAGGCGCACCATCGTGTCATAGATGGAGGCGTCGCCATGAGGATGGTACTTACCCATCGTCTCGCCGACGATGCGGGCAGACTTTTTATAGGCTGTGTTGTGGCGCAGCCCAAGCTCGGACATCGCGTACAGCACGCGGCGCTGGACGGGCTTCAGCCCATCCCGCGCGTCCGGCAGGGCGCGGCCGATGATGACGCTCATCGCGTAGTTCAGATAGCTGTCCTTGATCTCGCCGACGAGGGGCAGAGGGATAATCCGTCCCCCAGGCTGCTGCTCCCCATCCCCAAGGGGGCTCTCCCCCGAGGCGAGCACTTCGCTGTTCTCTTCCGGCATTGAATGGCTCCTCTCTAACATCCGGCATTTGGCCGGCATTATCCGGCCAAGCCGCTCATTAGCTTTATTTTAACACGATAAAGCCGCCCGGATGTCACCTGCCGGCGACATCCGTCCCCGAACAGGGACCACCGCATACAAATGGGCCATTTTGTGTTTGCCTGGAACACCAGATGTTTTATAATTGGCGGCGGGAGCATTGGGACAGAAGGATATCGCGGCAAAGGAGCTCGAATGGCTCAATGTCATCTTTGCGGACATCGCGAACGCGTTTTTCGCCATCAACGGCATTGAGAATTGCGTCGTCAACCCGGAGGACTTGCAGGACACAAGGACTCGCACAAGCTACAGGGCGGACGGAACGCTGAGAGATCAGGAGAGGGACGTCGCCAAGTTTTGGCTTTCCCCTGACGGCAGTGCCGAGCTCTGCCTGATGGGACTGGAGAATCAGTCGAACGTCGATACTTATATGCCTTTGAGGGTGTTCGGCTATGAAGGAGCGGACTACCGGCAGCAATTGATACACCGGAAAACAGGAGGCCTCCGCAGGGGGAAAAGGCCCTATTTCGTCATTACCATCGTCCTTTATTTCGGCACGCACAGGCGATGGCCCAAACGCAGGTCCCTTCACGAGAGGCTGAATGTCCCCGCAAGGTTTCGTGGGCTTGTTACGGACTGCCGCTTAAACATCCTTGAACTGGCGTGGCTGTCCGACGAGGAAGAGGCTCTGTTCAAAAGCGACTTTCGCCATATTGTGCATTATCTGCGTCAGGTGCGGATGAACAGAGAACACATTGAAATGCTGCCGGGCACGATTGACCACGCGCCCGAGCTTTTGGCGTTGCTCGGCGCATTGACGGGAGACCGGCGCTTTCAGGACGCCATAGCGCAGGCACAGATAATGCAGGAGAAAGGAGAGCCAATCACCTTGACAAGTTTTTTGGAGCAAGCGGAACAGCGGGGCCGCAGCCAGGGCATCGACATCGGCCGCAGCCAGGGCATCGACATCGGCCGCAGCCAGGGCATCGACATCGGCCGCAGCCAGGAGCGTCAGCTCATCCGAGACCGGCTCGTCGCGGCTGGCATGGCTCCGCAGGACGCCACACGGTACACGGGCCTGTCCGACTGACCGATTATCAACGAAGGAGGCTCCCCGTGTTGAACGCGGGGAGCCTCTTCTAAATTATTTATTTACCTTCTCCTCCAGCGCCGCATCAGCAACACGCCGCCCACGACGGCAAAGCCCAGCACGCCGAGGCCAACGCCCGCGTCGCAGCCCGTGGCCAGCATCAGCAAAATCTTCGCCAGGTATACGCTGAAGGGTTGGCTTGCCTGGAAGAGTCCGACCACTAGCATTTGTTTCTTCAGCGTGTCCACCTTAAGACCGAACACATTGAAATCTATCACTGTTCCAAGGCCGTTCATAAGCCCAGCAAAGGCGAGCTTAACGGCGCTGGCTTCAGCATACGTGTCTCGCCCCATCAGGTACAGCTTGTAGTCGTTGACGTTTTTACCCACCAAATCGTCCGAAACGACCACAATGAACGCATAGTATCCATCCTGGTCAACCGAAACAGTATTGTACTTGTGCGTCATCTCAAAGCCGTCGTTCTTGACGATATCCCGCATCTTCTGGGTTGGCTCCTGAGGGGCGGAGAGATGAGCCGAGGTGAGCAGGCGAATGTCATTTGAGGCAATCTCAAACCTTTCAGCAAGGGCCTCGCGCACGTCGTCGGAGAGATAGTCGAGAGGAAGTATCTCCGCAGGGATTAGGCCGTCGTAGAACGTAACAGAGCCCAGAGTGCTTGAGAGCGTGACACCGGTCGAGGTGGTGCCCTGGATGCCCACCGTCTGGCTCCCGGTCAGCCCCGATAGCGCCGAGGCCGGAATGGTGACCTGCACGTTATCCTCTGCAAGACGGACGCTACCCACGCTGTTGGCAATGGTGTAGCTTGTGATGGACCGGCCACCGATGGTGACCGTAAAGCCGCTGACATCAACGAGGGTATTGGAGGCATCCAAAATCTGAGTTATGGCGCCGCTTGTGCCCTTCGTCACCCCGTTCAGAGTGAAGGTGAAGGGCTCTGCATTGGAGACTTGGCCGGACGGGAGTGTGCCAGTGGTCAGAGAGGTTTGAATAGGGGTAGGGGTGGGCTTGTCTCCACCAGAACTGCTAGAATCTGTCCCAATTTCAACAGTTGCTCCTGTATAACTATTACCTGTAATATGAGATCGGTCAATTCCTTGTCCCATACCTACAATGCCACCGTTATACGCTGCTCCACTGATTGTAGCGTTTGAAGTACAATTACTAACATATCCTGTCGTAATCCCAACACCCATATAGCCAAGAATACCTCCAGCATATGTTGTCCCATATGTAGAGGACGAGGAAACGGATACTGATGACCCGGATAGTACTTGGCACTTTTCAATTCTTGGGGTACCTCCGATAACAGAGGGGATCATTTGTGCTGCAATACCTCCAGCGTATAGCATCACTGAATCTGATGTGTCCGATGCTTTTACAGTTCCACTAAATGTACAGTTTTTAATGGTTCCACCTTGATGACTAAACACGAGGCCACCAGAATGAAGTCCAAGAGCACCGTCCATAAAATTTCCATTACTTTTTGATTCAAGAGTTCCTATAAAAGTACAATCTTCCATTCCTGGAGAGTCCAGATTTGTAGTTGCAGCAAGAAAATAGGCAATTCCTGCAACTCCGGGCCCCTGCACATTGCCTTCAACTTTCAAATTTTTAATCTTGCCTGTTGCAGTATAAAAGAGCGCGTGAGAATTTTGAAAATTTACCTTAATAGTGTGGTTTTTCCCGTTAAACTGCCCACAAAAACTAATTCCTTTCCAACTTGTCTCCGATGTAAGGTCAATATCTTTACTAAGTTCGTAGTACT
>JAFUYV010000007.1 GCA_017476945.1 Fretibacterium sp. | reverse complement strand
CGGCGGCTTCGCGGGCACGGAAACCCTCCCCATCGGCGAGGCCGCCCTTGCGGCCCGCACGTCAACCACAACGCTCGACGGAGCGGGGACTTACAGCACAAGCAAGGGGACCATCACTAAAAACGGCGCCTACCACGTCGTGACCTGCGAGGCCGGTGCCGCGCCGGAGGACACCCGCCTCGATGGCTTCACGATCACCGGCGGCACCGCCAACGGAAGCGGCAGCAAACTCTGGGGGGCCGGGATGTTCAACAACGAAGCCAGCCCGACGGTGGCGAACTGCACCTTCTCGGAAAATACAGCCGACTACTACGGCGGGGGGATGTTCAACAAAAACGCCCGCCCAGTTATTCTCAACTGCGCTTTTACAAAAAATTATGTCCAACTCAACATGGCCAGTGACAGCGGAGGCGCGGGTATGTTCAACGACGCCGCAAGCCCCGTCGTAAAAAACTGCACTTTCTACAAGAACAATTCCATACACGCCTGCGGCGGCGGCATGTACAACCTCAACCAATCCGCCCCGCTCCTCATCAACTGCTCCTTCCTGGAGAATACGTCCACGTCGGAGGGCTCCGGGATATTCAACACCGGCTCCGCGCTGACGGCGGTCAACTGCACCTTCAGCGGCAACACCTCCCTCACCGTCCGGGGAACGATCTACAACGACAATTCCCACATCACGCTGGTCAACACGATCCTGTGGGCAAACAACGGCGCCGGCGGCGACCTTGGCGGGAAGAGCGCCAGCGGGGCCGCGCTGCGAAGGTGCGCCCTCAAGGCACTGGCGGGCGACGTGACGCTGGCTCTGGACGGCCCGGCGGACGTCATCGAGACAGACGACATGAAGCTCTCCTCCAGGGAGACGGCAACGGTGCGGGGGGTTGTGCAGAGTTTTCAACGGCTTGAGGAGGGCAGCCCCGCCCTGGACGCGGGGCTGGTGTCCTTCCTGTCCGGCGACGTTGAGCTCATCCCTCCGGACGACCAGCTCGGACAGCTCCGCAGCGGCAGGAAGGCCTGCATCGGAAGCTGGGAGGCGCGGCTGCTGGCGGCCCCGGCAATCCTGACCTCCCCCACCCTCCCCAGCGGGACGGCAGGCGTTCCCTACCGCCACGCCCTCAGCGCCGACGCCGCGATTGTGGGCTGGGCGCTGGACGGCGCTCCCTCCTGGCTCTCCGTGGAGACGGACGGGACGCTCTCCGGCACGCCGGAGGCCGGGACCTACGCCTTCACGATCACGGCGTCCAACGCCGCCGGGGCGGACACGCTGAGCGCCTTTCTCTTCATCAGGGAGCCGGATGTCCCCGCCTTCGCTCCTCTCGGCGCGGACGAGAAGGCGAACGGGAAGGATGACGCAACGCCCGCGACGCCTCCGTCCCCCGCGCCCCCCGGCGAGGCCGGAAAGAGAGGGGACGAGAACACCACCGCGGACAGGGGCGGGAACGAGAGTCCGGGGAACGACGCCAGAGACGGTTCAGAGGGCGAAAAGAAATATGACGGCGATGAGACCAGCGACGCCGCGCCCATGGACACAGAGGACGGGATGTGCAGCACCGGCATCGGGTTCTGGGCCCTGGCCGGGCCGGCGCTGTGGAAGGGCCTGAAAAAGGCGGGAGCTCCCCAGAGGGAGCCCTCGCTCACCGCGGGAGGGGGGACAGGGCAAGCGCGTCGCCCTCGACGCTGACGGCGACCTCCGCGCCCTCCGGGAACCTGCCGGACAGCATGAAGTCCGCCAGGCGGTCCTCCAGCATGGACTGAATGGCGCGGCGCAGGGGGCGCGCGCCGAACTTCGGCTTAAAGCCCTTCTCCAGGATTTTCGCCTTCGCGTCCTCGCTGACATCAATGCTGAGGCCCCGGCCCTTCAGCCGGCCGGAGAGCTCGGACAGCATCGTGTCGATGATGTGCATCAGGTTGTCACGGGAGAGCGGGCGGAAGACGGCCATCTCGTCGATGCGGTTCAGGAACTCCGGGCGGAAGGTGCGGTTCGCCTCCTCCATGATGACGGACTTCAGATGCTCCCAGTCGCGCTGGTCCCTGTCCTGCGTCATGCCGAAGCCCAGGGTGTTGCCCTGCTGGGCCTCCTTCGCGCCGACGTTGCTGGTCATGATGATGACGGTGTTGCGGAAGTCCACCTTGTGCCCCTGTCCGTCGGTCAGCCGCCCGTCGTCCAGGATCTGGAGCAGGACGTTGTAGACCTCCGGGTGCGCCTTCTCGATCTCGTCAAAGAGGACGACGGAGTAGGGCCGGCGGCGCACCTGATCCGTCAGCTTGCCGCCGCTGTCGTGCCCCACATAGCCGGGGGGCGCGCCCAGGAGCTTCGAGACCTCGTGCTTCTCCATGAACTCGCTCATGTCAATGCGGATCATCGCGTCCTCACGGCCGAAGAGGAAGCGGGCCAGGCACCGCGCCAGCTCCGTCTTGCCCACGCCCGTGGGGCCCATGAACAGGAAGCTGCCGATGGGCCGCCGGGGGTCCCGCAGGCCCGTGCGCGCACGGCGTATGGCCCGGGCAACGGCGCTGACCGCCTCGTCCTGGCCGATGAGGCGGGAGGAGATCTCCTCCTCCATGCGCAGCAGGCGCTCCGTCTCCGCCTCG
>JAFUYV010000075.1 GCA_017476945.1 Fretibacterium sp. | reverse complement strand
TTTCCGGAGAACGCCGTGCACTACTTCGTCAGCTACTACGACTACTACCAGCCGGAGGCGTACATCCCCTCCAGCGACACCTACATCGAGAAGGACGCCTCCATCAACGACCGCATCGAGCGGCTGCGGCTGGCCGCGACGAAGGCCCTCATCGAGCGCCGCGACGTGTTGGTGGTGGCGAGCGTCTCCTGCATCTACGGCCTGGGCAAGCGCGAGAACTATGAGAACGCCATCTTCTCCTTCAAAGAGGGCGACCAGATCGAGCACCGTTCCTTCCTGGAGCACCTGATGGAGAACTACTACGAGCGTAACGACTCCTCGCTGGAGCCGGGAAAGTTCCGCGTGCGCGGCGACACGATCGAGATCCTCCCCGCCTACGACGAGAACTGCATCCGCGTCACCTTCTTCGACGACGAGATCGAGCGCATCGACATCATCGACCCGCTGACCGGCCACCTTGTGGAGCACACGCCGGAGGCCTCGGTCTTCCCCGCGCAGCATTACGTCACCCAGACGGACGCCATCGCGCGCGCGGCGCCCCTCATCGAGGACGAGCTCGCCCGGATGAAGGAGCGCTTCACCGCGGGGGGAAAGCTGCTGGAGGCCCAGCGCATCGAGATGCGCACGCGCTATGACCTGGAGATGCTCACCGAGGTGGGGTACTGCTCCGGAATTGAGAACTACTCCGTCTACCTGGACGGGCGGCAGCACGGCGAGCCCCCGGGCACGCTCATCGACTTCTTCCCCGGCGACTTCTTGATGTTCATCGACGAGTCGCACATCACGCTGCCGCAGGTGAGGGGCATGTTCAACGGCGACCGCGCGCGCAAGACGGTTCTGGTGGAAAATGGCTTCCGCCTGCCGTCCTGCCTGGACAACCGGCCCCTGCATTGGGAGGAGTTTGAGCAGCACATGCGGACGGCCGTGTTCGTCTCCGCGACGCCGGGCGACTACGAGCTGGAGCAGTCCTCCCAGGTGGTGGAGCAGATGATCCGCCCGACGGGCGTGCCGGACCCGCTGGTGGACGTCCTGCCCGCGCAGGGCCAGGTGGACGACCTGGTTGAGCGGCTGCGCGCCGTGAGCGAGCGGGGGGAGCGCGCGCTGGTGCTGACGCTGACGAAGCGCTCCTCCGAGGACCTGGCGGACTACCTTGGGGAGCTGAAGTTCAAGGTCCGCTACATCCACTCGGAGCTCAACACCTTTGAGCGGGCGGAACTCATCCATGACCTTCGGACCGGCGCGGTTCAGGTGCTGGTGGGGATTAACCTCCTGCGCGAGGGGATGGACCTGCCGGAGGTGACGCTGGTGGCGATTTTGGACGCCGATCGCGAGGGCTACCTGCGGTCCTACCGCTCCCTCATCCAGATCATGGGCCGCGCGGCGCGCAACGTGAACAGCCAGGTGATCCTCTACGCGGACGCGGAGACGGAGAGCATCCGCCAGGCCGTGGACGAGACCCGCCGCCGCCGCGAGAGGCAGATGGCCTTCAACGAGCGCCACGGCATCGTGCCCCACAGCGTCGAGAAGGAGGTCACGAACCTCCTGCCGCCGGAGCTGGCGGCCGCCTACGCCCTTTCCGGCACGGGGAAAGCGGAGACCCCTCGCAGGACCGCGGCCCAGTCCATGACCGTCCGCGAGATGGAGCAGGCCATGTGGGAGGCCGTGGAGAAGCTGGACTTTGAGCGGGCCGCCGCCCTGCGTGATCTCATAGCGGAGACCAGGGGTCAGCCGGTGGAAAAGAAGGGCCCTGCCCCCAAGGGCTTCCGGCAGCGCAAACGCGCCAGAGAGCGGCCAAGAAAATAAATAAATAAAAACAGGGACTTAAGGAGGATCTGTCATGTCAAAATCGCTTTTGGTTGTGGACTGCCAGTATGACTTTATCGACGGGACACTGGCCTGCGAGGGGAGCGGGGAAGCGGTGGAAAAGTCTGTCGCGTACATCAACGCCCACCCGGACGTGAAGGTGCTTTACTCGTCGGACTGGCACGGGCTGAAGCATTGCAGCTTCACGGAGAATGGCGGCACATGGCCGGTCCACTGCGTCGCGGGAACTCACGGCGCGGCGCTGCACGAGGCGTTCGCGCGGGACGTGCTCCGCCCGGAGCAGAGGCCCAATGACGCCACGGTCTATCACAAGGGCATGGACGACGGGCGGGAGGAGTACTCGGCCTTCGAGGCACGCAACGCCGCCGGGCACACCGTCGCTCAGGACGCCGGGGACGATGTGCTGGTCTGCGGCATCGCCAGCGAGTTCTGCGTGCGGGAGAGCGTGCTGGCCCTGCTGGACGCGGGGCGCAGGGTGACGCTCCTGAAGGACGCCGTGGGCTGGGTCGACAAGGCCGGACACGAGAAGAACCTGAAGGACCTTGAGGCGCGCAGGGTGACGCTGAGCCATGCGTAAAGCAGCGCTGCCCCGCCTGAACTTTAAACCGGGGGCTACAGCTTCCCCTCGCGCATCCACCCCGCGAGGGAGAGCGCGAAGTAGGTGATGAGGATATCCGCCCCGGCGCGGGCCTGGCAGACCGCCGCCTCGGAGACCACGCGCTCCTCGTCCAGCCATCCGTTGGACGCCGCCGCCTTGATCATGGAATATTCACCGCTGACGGAGTAGGACCCCACGGGCACGCAGGTGTGCTCCCTCAAGGCCCGGAGCACGTCAAGGTACGGCAGGCCGGGCTTGACCATGAGCATATCCGCCCCCTCGTCCAGGTCGAGCCGCGCCTCCCGGAGGGCCTCGCGCGCGTTACGGGGATCCATCTGATAGCCCCTCCGGTCCCCGAACGCCGGGACGGACCCCGCAGCCTCCCGGAAGGGGCCGTAGAACGCGGAGGCGTACTTCACCGCGTAGGAAAAGATGGGCGTGTCCTGGAACCCCGCGCCGTCCAGGGCGGAGCGGATGGCTCCCACGCGCCCGTCCATCATGTCGGACGGGGCGATGATGTCCGCCCCCGCCTGAGCCTGTGACACGGCCGTCCGCGCCAGAAGCCCAAGCGTCGCGTCGTTGTCCACCGTCCTGCCCGTCCCCTCGCCCTTCAGGACGCCGCAGTGCCCATGAGACGTGTACTCGCACAGGCAGACATCGCCGATGAGCGTCAGGTCCGGGAACTCCCGCTTCGCGGTGCGCATCGCCTGTTGGACAATCCCCTCCTCGGCCCACGCGCCGCTGCCCTCCGGGTCCTTACGCTCCGGCACGCCGAAGAGCAGCACACCCCCAATGCCGGCGCGCGCCGCCTGCTCAAGGATGCGGGGCAGGGTGTCCGGGCTCCAGCGCCTCTGCCCCGGCATGGCGGGGATCTCCTCCACGACGTTCCGCCCCTCTCGGACGAAGACCGGATAGACCAGCATGGAGGGCGAGAGCCGCGTCTCCGCCGCCAGATCACGGATCGCCTGGGTGCGCCTCAACCTTCTGGGACGAATGACCATAGAATTCAACACGCTCCTTGCGCAAAACCTTGGGCGCGTCAGGCTGTTTCCCCGCGCCCGTCCTTACGCTAACGATTATAGCAGACGAGGCGTCCCCGGCTCTGCCCCGGCCCGGACGCGGATTTCATCCCCCCCTATTTCATCCCTTCTACTGGCCTCGCGGCCCGGAAGGGGGCCTATAATTGAACCGCTTCGATTTGCCAGTGGTTTTGATATGAGCTGAGCGAGGTACGAGACGTGAATAGAGTGTTATTGAAGATGTTAACGGCAAAATTCTTCAGGCGGCGGGCCCTCTGCGCGGCCCTTTTAATTATCCTTGTTTCTGTCTTCGCGCCCTCGGCCGGGGCAGTGACGCGCGGGGAGTTCCTCGCCGGGCTGGCCGGCGCCCGCGGCTTGAGCGGCGGGCCGATGAAGGAGGACCCGACAGCGCTCGTCCTGCGGTCGGGCCTGGTCACGGACGCGGTATCCAACCTGAACGCACAGGTCACGCGCCGGGAGGCCCTGCGATGGTGCGTACAGTCACTGGGGCTTTCCTTTGAGGCCGGGGTCCTCTCCAACATGAGCTCCGGCTTTAAGGATGCCGGGGGGCTGACGGATTTCGAGCGAGGGTGTCTCTTCGTTGCCGCGCACATGGAGCCGCCGCTGCTGGCGGAGGGCGGAGCTTTCCGCGGAACCCAGCGTCTGACGGAGAAGGAGGCGGCCGCCTTCCTTCAGAGGGTGAGGCGCGCCGGGGAGGGCCTGACGCTCGATATCACTCTCTCCCCGCTTCAGGGCCTGACGCTCCACATCCACCGGGACGGGGTTTCGACGGGCATCCCACGCTGGCGGGTCTGCGCCGATGGTTTTGAGAGCAGGAGCGCCGCGGACGAGGCCCAGAAGTTCTTTAAAGCCCACGGCTTTGAGATGTCCCCCCTTCAGCCCTTGTACGAGTGGTTCCTGAGAACGCCGCTCCTGGACGATTACGGCGAGGTGCAGCGCCTGACCGCCCTGATCCGCAAGCGCGGTCTGAGGCCCAGGCGGATCCCCTCCCTCTCCAACGCCAACCTGGAGATCGCGCCGCACTATTGGGTTTTGCTGAAGATCGACCCCACCTTCTGGAGCCTGAGTCCCATCATCCCGCCGGAGGGGCCGCGCGCCTTCGCTCCCCTCTCGAAGATCGCCAGGGAAAAGGGTGTGGCCGCCGCCATCAACGCCGGGTTCTTCGCCGTCACAGGGAGGAACCGCGGCTATCCCATCGGCGCGCTCCGCGTGGAGGGGGAGCTTTTGAGCAAGCCCTACGCGGGGCGGAGCTGCCTGGGCTGGAACGAGGAGGACGAGGCCGCGCTGGGCAGGGTCGATTCCGTTGACGATGCAATCTGGGAGGAGATGCCCTTCCTCATCCAGGCGGGCCCCCTCCTTCTGAACGACGGACAGCCCCAAGGGGACCCGGAGGGCTTCAGCAGCGCCCTCATCTCGGCGCGCCACCCGCGCTCCGCTGTGGGGCTCACCGAGGATGGGGAGTGGTTCTTTCTCGCCGTGGATGGACGAAACGGCCTGCACGCCTCGGGGGCCACGCTGACGGAGCTGACGTCCATCCTGCGCTCCTGCGGCGCGTCCTGCGCGCTGAACCTCGACGGCGGCGGCTCGACGGAGATCATCGTGAACGGGAGGGTTTATAACTCCCCCTCCGAGGGGAAGGAGCGCTCCATCAGCTACGGGCTTGGGGTGCGGGCACGGGAATAAGGGAAAGACCTTCCGGCCTCAACATGATCTCCTAAATACGGAGAATTGACGGGGCGAAAAGCATTTTATATGCTACAATACCCTGAGCTACAGGCGTAGGGTCACGGCGAGGGCCGTCTTGCGCCGCTGCTTCTGTTTTTATCTTTAGGGAAGGGCTGTGCGTTTGTATGAAGAAATTTGTTTTGTGCGCTTTGTTGTTGGGGTTGACCGTTGGGGCCGCCTCCCCGGTGTTGGCGTGGGACGCCAACAAGCAGAAAAACCTGGGCCAGGATCATGTCAAGATGACGTGGTATCTCCTTGACTACGGCAAGAATAACGACACCCCCTACGCCATCGCCAGGAAGTACTACACGAACACCGCCATCAAGGACGAGACGGTTGACCTGTTGATGTCCAAGTTCGGTCTGTCCCCCGAGGTGGCCGGGAGCCTGTACTTCACGGAGTATGGCTACGAGTACACCCCGGACGGCAAGCAGTTCGCGGTGACCTACCTGCGCCACTACGACATGCTGGGCAACGAGATCTACGGGACAGAGTACGATAACAGCTCCGAGGCCACGATGAAGACCTTTGCCGCTATCGACCCCAAGCACGCCGCCGGAAAGGGCGCCGCTTACGCGCTGGGCAAGACCCCGACGAGCACCACGAAGGCCGCAACGCCAGCCAAGAAGACGACCAAGACGCCGGCCAAGCGGGTTGTCCGTAAGAAGTAAGCAACCGGATAACCTCTCTGTGTCAAGAGACACCTCCAATTCAAGGGGCCGTGGGATGAATAATCCCACGGCTTTTGGTATAATGGCGGAGAGGCTGGGACGTGCTTCCGGCCTTAGGCCTTCGTTTCAAAACAATGAGGAAAGGGAGAGGAAACTATGAGGAAGTTGTTTGCTGCTTTTGCGGTGGCCGTGCTGTTGGCGGCGCTCGCGCCCATGGCGCTGGCGGATGCGCCGGAGCTGACGCTCATCGTCGCGTCCAACCAGACGGACCTGACCAACCCGTACAGCTACGGCCTGGACAAGTTCAAGGAGGTTGCCGAAAGGGTCTCCGGCGGCAAGATCCAGGTGACGGTCCACAAGGGGACCCTGGGCGAGAACGAGTCCGAGCTGGTGGAGAAGCTGACCATGGGCGCGGCTGATATCGTCGTCTCCTCCCCCGGCTTCATGACCGCCATCGGCGTGCCGGAGATCGACATCTTCTCCCTCGAGTACCTGTTTGACAGCTTCGGGCACTGGGAGAAGTGTCTGGACGGGGACTTCGGCAAGGCCATGAAGGACATCGTGCTGGAGAGGACCGGCAACCAGTTCCGTATTATGGGCTACTGGTCGGCGGCAGTCCGCGACGTGTACGCCAAGAAGCCCGTCAAGAGCCCCGAGGACATGAAGGGCCTCAAGATCCGTATCCAGTCCGCCCAGGTGCAGCAGGCGTTTTTCAAGGGGTGCGGAGCCATCCCGACGACGGTGGCGTGGGGCGAGCTGTATCAGGCGCTTCAGCAGGGCGTGGTTGACGGCGCGGAGAACGACTACACCAATTTCACCCTCAAGGAGCATCACAAGACCCCCAACGGCAAGTACATCTCCGAGACTCACCATGACTTCACAACCCGCCTGCTGCTCATGAACGGCGACAAGTACGACAGCCTGACCGCCGAGCAGAAGGGCTGGGTCGACGAGGCCGCCGCGGCCTGCACAGCGGAGGAGCGCACCGTCACCTACAAGATGTCCGACGAGTCCAAGCAAAAGGCCATCGGCGATGGCGCCGTGGTTACGGAGTTCAAGGACATCGACATCGCAGCTTTCAAGGCCATCGCAACTCCGATCCAGGACGAGTTCGCGGCGAAGAACAACATGAAGGCGCAGCTCGACATGATCCGCGCGGCAAAGTAAGAAGACATCACAAGGAGCGACCGTCAGCCGGGGGTTTCAGGGGGTGAAGTGCCCGGACGGGTACTTTACCCCCTGAGCTTTAATTATTAATGACGGCCGCCTTTTTATGGACCCCATCCGCTGAAGCGGGAATAAAGAGGGAGCAAAAAGATGAAGAAAGCAATTGATGCCATGCAGAGGGTTCAGATCGCCGTTGGCGGCCTGCTCCTCCTGATCTTTCTGACGACGGTCGTCTATCAGATCGCCTGCCGTTACCTTGGAATCGCGGCCATGTGGACGGAGGACGTCAGCATGTACTCCTTCATATGGGCGGTGTTCATGGGGGCTGGGGCCATGGTTCACTCCGACGCGCACTTCGCCTTCACATCCGTCCTCGACGCCATTCAGTCCGAGCGAAAGAAGGCCGTCCTCAGGATTTTTATCAAGATCGTCGTCCTGGTCTTCTGCGTTCTGATGGTCATCTATGGGTACAAAGCGGCAAAGCAATTCTGGAACTTTCGTTGGATCAACATCCCGGCCATGAAGCGTGGGCCGACGTGGCTGTGCATTCCCATCTGCGGGGCGACGGCCAGCGTCTACCTCATCTATGGCATATTCGAGCAGATCAAGCTGCTTATCAAGGGAGGCGCGGACTGATGCTCGGGTTTATCCTTGTGACCCTGTTCGTACTGTTCGTGGCGATCGGCGTGCCCATCGCCTTTTCCCTGGGCATCGTCTCCTTCGCGGGGATCGCCTGCATGCCCGCCATCCCCAACACGGTGGTCTTCACCAAGATGTTCAACGGCCTGAACAGCTTTACGCTCCTGGCCATCCCGCTGTTCATCCTGGCGGCCAACCTGATGAACGAGAGCGGCATCACGGAGAAGCTCATTGAGTGTATCTGCGACCTCGTCGGGCACTGGAAGGGCGGACTGGCCTACGCCAACGTCCTGGTGTCCATGGTCTTCGCCGGCATCTCCGGCTCCTCCCAGGCGGACACGTCCGGCGTGGGCAAAATCTTCATCCCCGCGATGGAGAAGCAGGGTTACGACAAGGGCACGTCGGTCGGCGTCACCGCCGCGTCCTCAACGCTGGGGTCCATCATCCCGCCGAGCATCACGATGGTGGTCTACTCCGGCATCGCAGGGTGTTCCACTGGCGCGCTGTTCATGGCCGGCATCGTCCCCGGCATCCTGCTGGGAGTAGCGCAGATGGCGGTGGTCAAGATGTACGCCAATTCCAAGCACTTCCCGCAAAGCGAAAGGGTGCCGTTCCCCATCGCGCTCAAGCACACGCTGATCTCCCTGCCGGCGCTCTTGACCCCTATCATCCTGATCGGCGGCATCGTGTCCGGCTTCTTCACCCCGACGGAGTCCGCCGCCTTTGCGTGCATCTACGCGCTGTTGGTCGGGATGTTCTTCTACCGCTCGATCAAGGTACGCCAGCTTCCGCGCATCCTGATCGAGACCATGAAAATGGCGTCGCTTTCCCTGTTCGCGCTGGCGACGGCCAACGCGCTGGGCGAGCTGCTGAGCTACTACCAGCTCAACGTCATCGCCCAGCAGTTCTTCACGTCCCTTCCGGGCGGGCGGTTCACCTTCCTGCTCGTGACGGTGCTGTTCTTCCTGTTCGTGGGGACGTTCATGGACGGCATCCCGGCGATGATCCTGTTCGTGCCAATCATCCTTCCCTCCGCGCTGGCGCTGAACATCAGCCCGGTTATCCTTGGGCTCATCATCATCGTGACCCTGGCTCTAGGGTTGGTGACGCCGCCCTACGGACTGTGCCTACTGCTGGCGTCCTCCATCAGCGGGACGACCATTGAGGAGGGGTTCAGGGGCACGCTGCCCTATTTCCTGTCGTCCCTGGCCGTTCTGCTGCTGATGATTCTGTTCCCGGACCTGTGGCTGGCGATCCCCAAGGTGATATTCGGGGGGCTGTTCTAGATCCGGTCTCGTTCCACGCGTTTTGAGGCGCGCTCCGGGAGACGGGGCGCGCCTTGTTTTCTGTTTTTCTACGCCGCCGACGGACACCTAGCGCGCGGCGAAGAGCTCGATCTCCCGGTCCCAGCCGCTCCGCCGGACATGCCACATCATGAGCAGGCTGCACGTCAGCCACCCGGCGGGGTAGCCCAAGGCGATGAAGTAGATCGACCGCGTGAGGCGGGAGACGATGAACAGGTAGATCTGCCGCAGCAGGACGAAGGAGCCCAGCATGATGAACATGGGCGTCTTGGCGTCGCCCACCCCGCGGAGGGCCCCGGCGTGGATCTGGTTGGTCACGTTCAGGGGGTCGAAGATGCTGTTGAGCCGCAGGAACAGCACGCCGTAGTACAGCACCTGCCCATCGCGGTTGAAGAGCGAGACCATGAAGGGGGCCGCCGCGTAGATCACGGCGACGATGAGCACTGTCAGGCCAAGGGAAATCACCATGCAGTCCCGAAGGCCCTTGCGTATCCGCTCCGGCTTTCGCGCCCCGGCGTTCTGCCCCACGAAGGTCGTGATAGCCATGGCCATGCTCTGGATGGGCAGGATCACGAAGGCGTCGATGCGGCTGTAGACACCCCACCCGGCGGTGCTGGCCGCGCCGTAGGCGTTGATGTACGCCTGGACAAAGACGTTGGAGAACCCCGTCACCGCCAGTTGGAGGCCCGTGGGCAACCCCAGCATGATGACGCGCTTCAGGATGCCGCAGTCCACCCGCATCTCTCGCCAGGAGAGGCTGTGGGGCTCGCGGCTGTGGAAGAGCAGCCAGAAGATGATGAGCCCCGACGTGAGCTGGGACAGGATCGTCGCGTAGGCAACACCGGCCACCCCGGCGTGGAAGCAGATGACGAACAGGAGGTCCAGCGCGATGTTCAGCACCGACGACAGGATCAGGAAGAACAGAGGGCGCTTGGAGTCCCCCACGGCACGCAGGATGGCGGAGCCCATGTTGTAGAGCATCAGGCCGATCAGCCCAAGGGAGTAGATCTGAAGGTAGACCACGGCCTCGCGCATGACGGACGCGGGGGTGTTCATGAAGCGCAGCAGAGCGGGCGTCGCCAGATACCCGGCGGCGGACAGAACGAGCGACAGCACCACCGTCGCGACGACGGCGGTGTGAGTGGACTTCCGCAGGTTCACCATGTCCTTCGCGCCGAAGTACTGCGAGATGACGACGCTGGCCCCCATCGTCATGCCGATGAACAGACCGATGAGCGTGAACACGACCGGGATGGTGGACGTCACGGCCCCCAGGGCGTCCGCGCCGACGAAGTTCCCCACCACGACGCTGTCCACGGTGTTGTAGAGCTGCTGAAAGATGTTCCCCACGAAGAGTGGGAAGGCGAACGACACCAGATGCCTCCAGATGACGCCCTCCGTCATATCCGTCACCGTGGCGCGCTGTCCTCTTCCATGAAATTTTCCAAGCATGGTTGTCTTTCCCCTCAAAGTTTTCCCTCAAAGTTTTTAACGCTGCGTTCATTATAGCTTATAATAGGACATTACGTTTTATCGTTTTCTAACTTTTAAGGGGGATGAGCAAGATGCCAAAGTTAAGTGACAGGGTCGGAACGTTCACGGACTCCGTGATCCGCAGGATGACCCGCATCAGCAATCAGTATGGGGCGATTAACCTCTCTCAGGGTTTTCCGGACTTCGACCCGCCAAAGGAGATGCTGGACGCCCTGGCGAAGATCGCCTACAACGGGCCGCACCAGTACGCCGTCACGTTCGGGGCGCAGAACCTGAGGGAGGCCCTGTGCGCCAAGCAGAGCCGGGCCATCGGCCGGACGCTGGACCCAAACAGCGAGATCGTCGTCACCTGCGGCGGCACGGAGTCCATGATGTGCGCCATGATGACCATCTGCAACCCCGGCGACAAGGTGATGGTCTTCTCCCCGTTCTACGAGAACTACGGGGCCGACGCCATCCTGTCCGGGGCGGAGCCCATCTACATCCCGCTGGTCCCTCCGGAGTATAACTTCGACCTCAGCCTGATTGAAAAGGGCTTCCGCGAAGGAGCGAAGGCCATCATCATCTGCAATCCCTCCAACCCCTGCGGCAAGGTCTTCACCCGCGAGGAGCTGACCGCCATCGGCGAGCTGGCGGTGAAGTACGACGGCTTCGTCGTGACCGACGAGGTATACGAGCACATCGTCTTCGATCCGTACAAGCACGTCTACATGTCCGGCCTGCCGGGGATGTTCAACAACACCATCACCTGCAACTCCCTCTCCAAGACTTTCTCCATCACGGGCTGGCGCCTGGGCTACCTGATCGGTCCGGCGGACGTGGTGGACGCGGCCCGGAAGGTCCACGACTTCCTGACCGTCGGGGCGGCCGCGCCGCTCCAGGAGGCCGCGGTGACGGGCTTGAACCTGCCGGAGAGCTACTACGACGGGTTAAAGGCTCTCTACACGCGGAAGCGGGACCACTTCGTCGCCGGGCTGGACCGCATCGGTCTGAAGCACAACGTGCCCCAGGGGACGTACTTCGTCATGGTGGACATCCTGGACTTCCTGGACCTGCCGCAGTTTAAGGGCTGGACGGACCTGGAGTTCTGCGAGTGGATGATTAAGAACGTCGGCGTTGCGGCGGTGCCGGGGTCGAGCTTTTTCAAGGAGCCGGTGAACAACCTCATCCGTCTGCACTTCGCCCGTCAGGAGTCCACGCTGGACGAGTCGCTGAAGCGGCTGGAAAAGCTGAACGCCCTGGTGAAGCGCTGAGGCGGAGGGAAGGACAAGAGCAAAAGGCGAGGCCCCGGCTTGTCATCCAGGGCCTCGCTTTCCTTTATTCTTTTCGTTATTATTTTATTTCCCGCGGGGCCACGGGGAGCTGCACACGGGTGATCCTCTCCGCCAGGCCCGTTGTGTCGCTGATCTCAATGACCGCACCGTTGAATGCCGGGGCGTTCTCACACATCTCGAAGCGCGCCGGCATTCCCGTCAGGAAGCGCGGCAACACGGACTCCAGCTTCACGCCCAAAATGCCGCCATGCCCGCCCGTCATGCCCGCGTCGCTGAGGTAGGCCGTCCCTTTGGGGAGGATCTGCTCGTCGGCGGTCTGCACGTGCGTGTGGGTGCCCAGCACGGCGGACACGCGCCCGTCCAGATAACAGGCCAGGGCCTTCTTCTCGGAGGTCGCCTCCGCATGGAAATCCACCAGCACGGGCAACGCGGTCCCCTCCTCTGCCCTCAGCGCCTCCAGCATCGCGTCCGCGCAGAGAAAAGGGGAGTCGATGGGCGGCATGAAGGCCTGCCCCGCCAGGTTCAGGAGCCCCAGCCTCCTCCCGCCGCGCTCAATCACCGAGCAGCCCCGCCCCGGGCACGAGGGAGGGTAGTTAGCGGGGCGGAGCACCCTCATCTCCGCATCCAGGACGGGGTAGAAGGCGTTTTTGTCCCAGATATGGTTGCCGGAGGTCATGCCGTCCACCCCCAGCTCCAGGAACTCGTTAAAAATCTTCTCCGTCATCCCCTTGCCGGCCGCGGCGTTCTCACAGTTGATGACGGTGAAATCGAAGCCGCCCCACTCCTTCCTCAGGACGGGCAGGGCCTGCGCAAGCGCATACCGCCCGATGTTCCAGGCGACATCGCCGGAGAAGAGGACGCGCATTCCGCAACCTCCCGTGCGCTACTTCGCGAACTCGGTCGCCCGGGTCTCGCGGGAGACGTTAACCTTGATTTGGCCGGGATACTTCATCTCCGCCTCGATCTTGCGGGCGATGTCGTAGGCCAGCTTGTGGACCGAGGCGTCGTCCGTCTTGCCCGCGGCGAGCACCACTCGGACCTCGCGACCCGCCTGAATGGCGTAGGCCTTGGAGACGCCGTTGAAGGACTGCGCCACCTCCTCCAGCTTTTCCAGGCGCTTGATGTAGGCGTCCAGGCTCTCGCGCCGGGCGCCAGGCCGGGAGGCGCTGATGGCGTCCGCGATGGCGACGATGACCTCATAGATGGAGCTGACCTCCAGCGTGTCGTGATGGGAGGCGATGGAGCTGACCACCTCGGGCCTCTCGCCGAAGCGCCGCGCCAGGTCCGCCCCGATGGCGGCGTGCGGCCCCTCAACCTGGTGATCGATGGCCTTGCCCAGGTCGTGCAGCAGGCCCGCCCTCCGCGCCAGCTCCTCATCCAGCCCAAGCTCCGCCGCGATGGCCCCGGAGATCTGCGCCACCTCAAGGCTGTGGGACAGGGCGTTCTGGCCGTAGCTGAAGCGGAACTTCAACTGCCCCAGGGTCCGCACCAGCTCGGAGTGGATGTTCTTGATGCCCATCTCCAGGACGGCGGACTCTCCCTCGCTGATGATCTCCTCCTCGATGTCGTGGGTGGCCTTCTCGATAAGCTCCTCAATGCGCGCGGGGTGGATGCGGCCGTCCACCACCAGGCGTTCCAGCGAGCGCCGGGCAATCTCACGGCGCACGGGGTCGAAGCTGCTGAGGGTCACGGCCTCCGGCGTATCGTCAATGATGAGGTCCACACCCGTCAGCGTCTCAAAGGCACGGATGTTGCGCCCCTCACGCCCGATGATGCGCCCCTTCATCTCCTCGGAGGGCAGGGGGACAACGCTGACCGTCGCCTCGCCCGCGCTCTCCACAGCACAGCGCTGCATGGCGCCAACGACGAGGTCCCGCGCCCTGCGGTCCGCCTCGCGCTGAGCCTTCTCCTCAAGTTCCTTCAGACGCAGGCCGATAAGGTACTGAGCGTCCTCCTCCGTCCTGCGGAGCAGGATCTCCTGCGCCTCCTCGCGGGTCATCCCCGCGACCTCCTCCAGCTTCACGATCTGCTGCTGGATAAGGTCCTCCAACTCCGCGCCGCGCCTCTCAAGGGACTCCTGCCGTGCCCTCAGCTCATCCTCCTTGCGGGAGACGCGGTCAAGCTTCCGGTCGAGGTTCTCCTCGCGCTGCTCCAGCTTCCGCTCCGACCTCTGGAGCTCGCTGCGCCGCTCCTTGATGTCCCTCGCGGCGTCCTGTTTCATGCGGGAGACCTCGTCCTTCGCCTCGGCAAGCCGCTCCTGCTTCAGGCGTTCGGCCGCGTCGCTGGCCTCCTGCAACAAAATGATGGTTTGATTTTTGACCCCGGCAAGGCGCGTATTGTCCCACGCTCGAAGTAACAGGTAGCCCAGCCCGACGCCGGCTACGAAGACAAGAATTGCCCAGACAAACTGCATTTCTGCTACTCTCCTTTATGTTCCCCACAAGAGGGGGCGGTTGTATTGTGCATCGTGCGCATAACGCACCATCCAGAATGAACTTGGACACACCCTCAAATTGTACCCTTCCTGTCATGGTTTCACAAGCGCAAAACGCCTTTTTGTTTGAGGGCTCTACCTATTCATGATACAATGGGAGCGAGCAGCTCAGGCGGCCGCTGCGTTGTCGTTTGGCGCAGAGGAAAGTCCGGGCTCCACAGGGCGAGATGCCGGATAACGTCCGGCCGGCGCGAGCCGAGGGACAGTGCCACAGAAAGGATACCGCCCCCAGCGGGGGTAAGGGTGAAAGGGTGGGGCAAGAGCCCACCGGATGCGGCGCAAGCCGCATGCCAGGCAAACCCCATCTGGAGCAAGGCCGAATAGGGAGGAATACGGCGGCCCGCCGGCCTCCGGGTACGGCCGCTCGAGGCGCTCCGCGAGGATGCGTCCAGATAAATGGCCGCCGCTACGAACAGGTAGACAGAACCCGGCTTATGAGCTGCTCGTTAATAATGTGAATTTTGATGGCTTGTTATATTTTGATAAAGATAAATTTGATAAAGACAAAGTTAAAATAATGAAGATGACAAAATTCGAGCTTTACGACTGGCAGAAAAACGCCTGTAACCATATCGCCGGGCACAGCGCCGTCCTCTCCGCGCCCACGGGGTCCGGCAAGACCTTGTGCGCCTATCTGTGGGCCGGGCTTCTGGACGGGGAGGGGAATGTCCGCCACTCCGATCAGCCTCTCGGCGAGAGCGATCCAAATCCCACGCGCATTATCTTCACCGCCCCCATCAAGGCCCTGAGCAACGAGCGCTACATGGACCTCCGCCGCATGGGGCTGGACGTCGGCATCGAGACGGGGGACTTCAAGCGCAACGAGGGCGCGCAGGTCATCTGCTGCACCCAGGAGATCTACACGATGAAGTACGCGGGCCTCCCCGGGCAGCGCCTCATCGTCGATGAGTTCCACTATATCTTCAGCGACCCGGATCGTGCCCGGACGTACATCGACGGCATCCGGAACACGCACCCGGACACGCCCATCCTGGTGATGTCCGCCACGCTGGGCGGGGTGAAGAGCGTCGGCCGCTACCTCTCGGAGATCTGCCGCCGGGAGTTCGTCATCCATGAGAGCCGCAAGCGCACCACCCAGCTCATCTACACCCCCAAGCACCCCGCAAAGCGCGGGAGGATACACGACGCGCTGGTCTTCCTCTTCTCACAGAAGGGAGCGGCATCCCTGGCTGCGGACATCTCCGCCTCCCGCCCCGAGATATCCGCCGAGGCCCGCCGCCGGCTTGAGGAGCTGGCGGCAATCTTGGAGGTCCCGAAGGTCGCGCCTCCCCTGATGCACGGCGTGGGCATCTACCACGGAGGAATGTTCCCGAAGGAGAAGCTGCTGGTGGAGTCCGCCTTTCGAGAGCGCCTGTTGGACGTGGTCTGTGGGACGAACGCCCTCGCCCTGGGCGTGAACCTGCCCGCGCAGACCGTCGTGTTCGCCCAGCTCGTGCAGTACCATCATGACGAGCCCATCACCAAGAACGAGTTCCTTCAGATGTCGGGGCGCGCGGGGCGCAAGGGGCTCTTCGACCCCGGCTACGTCACCTGGCTGCACCGCTCTCCCTTCGAGCGGCGAGGCGTGGACACGTGCAAGGTCTTTCAGGATCTGGTGAACGCGCCCTCCGAGCCCGCGGTGGTGACGCTCCGCCCATCCTACGGCCGCCTGTTGCGCAGGCAGGTGATAGTGGAGGTGGAGGCCGAGTACATCGCCGAGAACTCCCTCCCGGCGGTGAGCGTTCGCTCCGTGCTGCGATCCCTTGAGGGGGGGATGCGGAAGATCGAGCGGGTGGCGTCCCGTCTTGTGCGCGGCTCCGACCGGACGCGCTTCCGCTCCATCCTGGCGGATATCTGGTATGACGAGATGGAGGTTGACGAGAACCTGGAGATGGCGCTGCTGTTCCTGGAGGAGCCGGAGCCCAACGCGCTCATGGCGGCTCAGATGGTCATGCCTTACGAGCGGAACTACCTTCAGTCGCTCCTGAAGGTCAAACGCTTTGCCAACCAGCTCCCGCGAGGAAAGCGCCTCCGCGCCATGGATGACCTGAATCGCACGGTGGACGAGATCGACCCGACCATCTACGGCTTCGAGGAGAAGCTGGGAGAGATCGAGACGAGCCGGTAAGGGCAGGAGGTGAGGCGTGGTGCCCCCAGTCAGAAACGGCGGCAAAATATCCTTCGACAAGATATCCTTCAGGGGCAGTCCGCCCGCGCAGGGCCCCACCCCCAAAGAGCTGGAGGCTGCGCACCGGGAGACGCTTCTGCGCTACGCGGAGCTCCTCGCGGCCTGCGTTACGGCCCGTCTGACCGGCACGCGCGGGCCTGAGGATATCTACGCTCAACATATCCGGGACTGTCTGGAGTCCGTGCCCTTCCTGCCCCAGGGGCCTGGCCGGGTGATCGACGTCGGCAGCGGAGGCGGGCTGCCCGGCCTGGTCTGGGCCATCTGCCGTCCCGATATCGAGGCCGTCCTGCTGGACAGCGTGGGCAAGAAGTGCCGCGCCGTCCAGTCCATCGCGGAAGCCCTGGGCCTCTCCAACGCAAGGGTGGTCTGCGCCCGCAGCGAGGACGCCGCCCGTTCGGAGCGGGAGAGGTTTGATCTCGCCTGCGCCCGGGCCGTCGCCAGCGCCGGGGTCACAGCCGAGCTTCTGTCCCCCCTCGTGAGGGTGGGCGGCCTTTTGCTGACCTTCAAGGGGGCCAAACTAGCCGGAGAGCTGGCGGATGTGGAGGCCTCATCGAAACTCAGAGGGAGGGCTTGCCTTCCAGCCCCCCCCAAGTGGGGACGGTTAGGGCTCAACTCCCCCTTCGTGCTGCCCTCCGGGCCGGAGGATTCCTCCCGCGCGCTGGTGTTCTGGGAGAAAGCTGCTCCCTGCCCGCGCGCCTATCCGCGCCCGGCGGGCATGGCTTTGACAAACGCCTGGTGGTCCTCCCACGGGCAAAACGAAAAGAGGAGAAAACGCCATGAAGATGCGCAGCGGGCTTAAGGATTTCGCGGCCTTTGGACGGGTGCTGTCAACCGCGCTGGCGGTGGCGGGCTATGTGTTCCTCGGGGTATGGCTGTCCAACTGGCTTCAGACCAACGGATACCCCATCTGGCTGTCCCTCGCCGCCCTCCTTCTGACGGCCGCCTTCGGACTGTGGCAGGGGTGGCTTTTCCTCACGCGCCCCACAGGACGGGAAAAGGATAAGCAATAACCTCGCAGGAGGCGGCTCCGGCCCGCCGCAAAATTTGACATCTTTGATTTACATGGTAAAATTTTGTTTTGTTATACTAAGTTATAGTTTTGTGTTTGGAAGGGAGGGGACGGCGATGTTGTTCTGGAACAAAGAGAGTGTGTCGCGTTTTTTGCCGTCCCTGGCTGTGCTCTGCTCCGCGTTGCTTTTGGCTATTTCCATTGTTATTGCCCTCAGGGAAGCTGGCGCCCCTGTGGTGTCTGTTCTTGTCCTTCTAATTATTGGGGCCCTTGTTGGCCTGACATAAAAGGAGCCGCAGCTCGATCCCTTAAAGTAGCGTATCAACATATCTTAAATGGCGCATCAGGGCGGCTTCGCTGAAAATGGCGGGGGCGCCCTTGTTTTTGAACATCGCAAAGTCAAAGGAGGCAAAACGCCTGTGAACATGAAGGGCGCAAATATATTGATCGAATGTCTGCTGGAGCAGAACGTGGACACCGTGTTCGGCTACCCGGGCGGCGCGATCTTGAATATCTACGATGCGCTTTATGACTACGCGGGGAAGATCCGACACATCCTGACCGCGCATGAGCAGGGCGCGGGCCACGCCGCCGATGGCTACGCTCGTTCCACCGGGAAGGTGGGCGTGTGCTTCGCCACATCGGGCCCCGGCGCGACGAACCTGACCACCAGCATCGCCACTGCTTATATGGACTCCTCCCCCGTGGTCTTCATCACCTGCAACGTCAACGGCAACCTGATCGGCAAGGACTCCTTTCAGGAGAGCGACATCACCGGGGTAACGCTCCCCATCACCAAGTGCAACTATCTGGTGCGCGACGTCAGCGCGCTTGCGGACACGGTACGCGAGGGCTTCGCGGTTGCCCGGTCCGGCCGGCCCGGCCCTGTGCTGATCGACATTCAGAAGGACGTCACGGCAGCCGCGTGCGAATATGAATTTCTCCCCATCGAGCAGCACTTCACACGAGGCCGCCTGGCCAAGCTGATGGACCACGCGGGGCTGAAAATCCCCGAACCCGATCTCGATGACGTGGAGCTTCTGGCCGAGATGCTCAGGGAGTCCAAGCGCCCCCTGCTAATCTGCGGCGGCGGGGTAGTGCGCGGCAGGGCCCACAGGGAGTTCCGCGCCCTCGCCCTCAAACTGGACGCGCCCGTGGCCATCACCGTGATGGGCGGCGGCGGCTTCACAGGCCACGACCCCCTGAAGACCGGTATGATCGGGATGCACGGCTCCCAGGCGTCCAATATGGCCTGCGACGCCTGCGACCTGCTGCTGGCCGTCGGCTGCCGCTTTTCCGACCGTGTGACGCTGAATCCCTCCAGTTTCGCCGCAAACGCAAAAATTGTGCAGATCGACATCGACGAATCGGAGATCGACAAAAACGTCAGGACCTCGCACCACATTATTGGCGACGCCAAGAAGGTCCTGTCCCTGCTGCTTGAGCGCCTCGATAGCTTCGAGCCCGACCCGGAGGAGCACCGAAAGTGGAAGGACTACGTGTTCTCCTTCAAGACGGAGACTGAATACGACGACCCCGCCACTGATACGCTGACCCCCAAACAGCTCCTCTCCGCCGCGGCGGCGATCCTGCCGGAGGAGACCCTCGTCACCACCGACGTCGGGCAGCACCAGATGTGGGCAATTCAGCACTTCAAGTTCTCCTACCCCGGGCAGCTCATCACGTCAGGGGGCTTTGGGACGATGGGCTTCGGCCTGGGGGCCGCCATCGGCGCTCAGGTCGGCAATCCGGACAAGACCATCCTGCACGTCACCGGAGACGGCAGCTTCCGCATGAACTGCAACGAGCTTTGCACGGAGCAGTTTTACAGGCTGCCCATCATCACCCTTCTGTTTAACAACTCAACGCTGGGCATGGTCCGCCAGTGGCAGCACCTGATCTACAAGGAGCGGTACTGTCAGACTACTCTGGATCGGGGCCCGGATTTTGTGGCCCTGGCGGGGGCTTATGGGCTGAACGGGCGGCGCGTCCGGAGCGTGGACGAGCTGAGTGACGCGCTGAGGCAGGCGATGGCGGCGCGCGAAGATGGGGTGGGGTCCATCATCGACTGCCACATCAACATCGACGAGATGGTCCGTCCCATGGTGGGCGGGGACAGCCATATCGCCGACTTTATGCTGGACTGAGGGGTGCTGGCATGGCTGAAAAAACGGTTTCAAAGGCGAAGGAGGCCGCGACGCGCTACACGATAGCCGTCCTCGTGGACAACATGGCGGGCGTGCTGTCCCAGGTGGCGCATCTGTTCTCTCGAAAGGGCTACAACATCGAGACCCTGGCCGTCGGCTGCACCGAGGACCCCATGATCTCCAGGATCACGATCGAGATCTTCTCCGATGAATCGCGCGTACAGCTTCTCTGCAATCAGCTGCGGAAGCTGATTCCCGTCTACTCGGTGAAGCTGCTCGCCCCTGCGGAGGCCGTCCGGCGCGAGCTGGTGCTGGTCAAGCTCAACGTTGCCGACCGCCTGGCGCGGGACGAGGTGATTCAGATCTGCAACATTTTCCGCGCCTCCATCATCGACATCACCCCGACGGCCATCACCCTCTCGGTGATTGGAGACGAGCGCAAGACATCGGCATTCGAGGGGCTGCTGCGGGAGTTCAAAATTCTTGAGCTTGCCCGGACGGGCATCGTCGCCATCGAGCGCGGTCCCAGGACGATACACGATGACAGAAAACCCGAATAAACCAGACTACTAAATAAAGGAGCGTTTTATTATGGCAAAGATGTACTACGAGAAGGACTGCGACCTTGGCAAGCTGACCGGGAAGAAGATTGCCGTCATCGGTTACGGTTCCCAGGGGCACGCGCACGCGCTGAACCTCCGTGACTCCGGCTGCGACGTCATCGTTGGGCTCCGCAAAGGCGGGAAATCCTGGCCCAAGGCGGAGGCCGACGGTTTTAAGGTCATGACCGTGTCCGAGGCCACGCAGCAGGCGGACATCATCATGATTCTCATCAACGACGAGAAGCAGGCGGACATGTACCGGGCGGACGTCGCGCCTCACCTGACGGAGGGGAAGGCCATCGCCTTCGCCCATGGCTTCAACATCCGCTACGGACAGATCGTCCCGCCGGAGGGCGTGGACGTCTTTATGGCCGCCCCCAAGGGGCCGGGGCACACGGTCCGCAGCCAGTATGTCGTGGGGAAGGGCGTGCCCTGCCTCGTGGCCGTGGAACAGGATGCCTCCGGCAAATGTCTGGACATCGCCCTGGCCTACATCGCGGGCATCGGCGGCGCGCGGGCCGGCATCATGCAGACCACCATGCACGAGGAGACGGAGACCGACCTCTTCGGCGAGCAGACCGTGCTGTGTGGCGGCGTGGTGGACCTGATGCGCTGCGGCTTCGAGGTGCTGGTGGAGGCCGGGTACGAGCCAGAGAACGCCTACTTTGAGTGCATCCACGAGATGAAGCTCATCATCGACCTCATCAACAAGGGCGGCGTCGCGGCCATGAACTACTCCATCTCGGACACGGCGGAGTTCGGCGAGTACGTCTCCGGCCCGCGCGTCCTGCCCCACGAGCAGATCAAGGCCAACATGCGCGCTGTGCTGGCCGACATTCAGGACGGGACCTTCGCGGGCAAATGGATCGCCGAGAACAAGAACGGCCGCACCTTCTTCAACTCCAAGCGGGCGGCCCTGGCGAAGCACCCCATGGAGGTCATCGGTCAGAAGCTGCGTGAGCAGATGCTCTGGAAGGACAGCGCCGCGGACCTGGACTCCGCGTCCAACTAAAGAGGACCCCTCATGCTCTCCGACAACATCAAGAAGGGCGTGGACCGCGCCCCCAATCTGAGCCTGCTCTATGCGCTGGGCTTCACGAAGGAGGAGATTGAGCGGCCCCTCATTGGCGTCGTGACCTCCTACAGCGAGATCGTGCCCGGCCATATGCATTTGGACAAGATCGCCCAGGCGGTGAAGGACGGAGTTCGCGCCGCCGGGGGGACGCCCATCCTGTTCCCAGCCATCGCCGTGTGCGACGGCATCGCGATGGGGCATATCGGCATGAAGTACTCCTTAGTCTCGCGCGAGCTTATCGCCGACTCCACGGAGGCCATGGCCCTGGCCCATCAGTTCGACGGCCTTGTCATGGTGCCCAACTGCGACAAAAACGTGCCGGGCCTGCTCATGGCCACCGCGCGGCTGAACATCCCCACGATCTTCTGTGCGGGAGGGCCCATGCTGGCCGGACACCTGAAGGACGGGCGGCGGACGTGCCTCAGCCATATGTTCGAGGCCGTAGGGGCCTACCATGCGGGGACGCTGGACGAGTCCGGGGTGGAGGACTACATCGAGAACGCCTGCCCCAGCTGCGGTTCCTGCTCCGGGATGTACACGGCCAACTCCATGAACTGCCTGACGGAGGCCATCGGCATGGCCCTGCGCGGCAACGGCACCATCCCCGCGCCGTACTCAGCGCGCCTCCGCCTGGCCAAGCACACAGGCATGAAGATCCTGGAGCTGGTGGAGAAGGACATCCGTCCCCGCGACATCATGACGAAAGCGGCCTTCAAGAACGCGGAGACGGTGGACATGGCTCTGGGCTGCTCCACCAACACCATGCTGCACCTGCCCGCTATCGCGCGGGAGGCGGGGGTGACCATCGACCTGGACGGGGCCAACGCCATCAGCGCCCGCACGCCGAACCTCTGCCACCTGGCCCCGGCGGGCGACACGTTCATGGAGGACCTGGACCGCGCCGGAGGGGTCTACGCCGTGATGAAGGAGCTGACGAAGAAGGGCCTGCTGGACACGTCGCTGCCCACCGTCACGGGAAAGACCGTGGCGGAGAACCTGACCGGCGTGGAAAACCTTGACCCTGATATTATCCGGCCTGTGGAAAGCCCCTTCTCCGAGAACGGCGGGATCGCCGTGCTGCGCGGCAATCTGGCCCCGGACGGCTGCGTGGTGAAGCGGTCGGCCGTGGCGGCGGAGATGATGGTTCACGAGGGCCCGGCCCGCGTCTTTGACTCCGAGGACGACGCCATCGCCGCGATTTACAACAAGAAGATCAAGTCCGGCGACGTTGTGGTCATCCGCTACGAGGGGCCGAAGGGGGGCCCCGGCATGAGGGAAATGCTGAACCCCACGTCGGCCATCTGCGGCATGGGGCTTGGCGAGAGCGTGGCGCTCATCACGGACGGTCGCTTCTCCGGGGCGACGCGGGGCGCGTCCATCGGGCACATCAGTCCGGAGGCGGCCTCCGGCGGCAACATCGCGCTGGTCAGGGAAAGCGACATCATCGCTATCGACATCCCGGCTTGCAGGATCGAGCTGAAAGTGACGGACGAGGAGCTGGCCCGCCGCCGTGCGGAGTGGGTCTGCCCGGAGCCGAAGATCAAGACGGGGTACCTGGCCCGGTACGCCAAGCTGGTCAGCTCTGCCGACAAGGGCGCCGTTCTGGAATAATGCATCGGGAACTATCAAAACTGCTGTTGTACAGCGGTGTGCTCAGGGGCGGGGGAACCTCCCTTGCCCGTCTGGGCGACATCCTCCGGCGCTTCGAGGGCGGGGAGACGGGCGACGCGCTGCTGAGAGAGGTTCATGCCCAGTCTTTGTGCCTGATAGGGCTGGCCACCCGTTATGGCTTCGAGGGTGACCTGTGGCAGAATTACCTGACCTGGCTGCTCCTGACGGACGAGAACCCCTTCTCCCTGGGTTGCGAGGGCCCGTCAGGGGATCTTCCGGACGGGGAAAGCGTGCCCGGCGGCAGTCTTGACGTCCTCGCCCGACAGGACCTTGAGGTGTTCCGGGGGCTGTTCGCCTTTGACTTTGGCCCCCTTGAAAGGGCGTTGGGGACCGGCGGCCTCTCTATCCTGCGCAGCTTTAAGGCCGGCCGGACCGGCAGACCCCACCCCGCGGGCCCCCTTGTGAGGGACATGAGCGAAAAAATCGCCCACAGCAAAAGCGCAGGCGAGGCGCTTTCGCTGCTGAAAAATTTTTACCGCGCTCACGGCGTTGGGGCCCTGGCCTTCCACCGGGCCTTTCACGTGAACGGGGAGCTTGCGCTTGAGCCCATCGAGGCGGTTGAGCCCGCCTCCCTGGACGCCCTCGCCGGGTACGAGGTCCAGAAGCGGGAGCTCCGCGCCAACACCGAGGCGTTCCTCGCGGGACGCCCGGCCAACAACGTCCTGCTCTACGGCGACGGGGGCACAGGGAAGTCCACCAGCGTCAGGGCGCTCGTCAACGATTACTTCAACAGCGGGCTCCGCATGGTGGAGCTCTACCGTCAGCAGTTTGCCGCCCTGCCGTCCATCCTGGCGGTGCTGAGGCGGCGCAGCTACCGTTTCATTCTCTTCATCGACGACCTGTCCTTCGAGGAACACGAGACGGAGTACAAGGCGCTCAAGGCTGCCGTCGAGGGCGGGTTGGAGGCGAGGCCGGAGAACGTGCTGATCTACGCTACGTCCAATCGGCGGCACCTCATCCGGGAGACCTGGGGCGACCGGGACGACATGGAGCGCAGCGGCGACATTCATCGCTCGGACACGGTGGAGGAGAAGCTCTCCCTCGCGTCGCGGTTCGGTCTGGCCTTAAACTACTCCGCACCCAACCGAAAGGAGTATCACGAGATCGTGTGCGCGCTGGCCCGGAGCGCCTCCCTGCCCGTCAGCGATGCGCTCACCAAGGGGGCTGACGCCTGGGAGATACGCCACGGCGGAGTCTCCGGCCGGACGGCCCGGCAGTACATCGACCACCTGGCGGGACGCGGTCATGATTTATAATAAGGGCGGGCCTTCGGGCCCGTCCTGAATTTTTCAACCGCGCAGCATCTTAAGATTAAGATAAGGAGGCTATCATGACCTTAGCGTATTTTGTCCTCTGGCTGGCGTTGAACGGCCGCGTGACGGGGGAGGTCCTCATCCTTGGCATCCCCGTCGCCGTCGGACTTGATTACCTCATGCGCCGGGCCCTGGGCATCCGCTTTCCGTCCGTCTCCGTCCCCGTTCTGGTCCGCCTTCTGCCCGGCGCGCTGCTGTACACCGGGGCTCTGGTCTGTGAGATCATCAAGGCGAACGTCGCGATCATCCGGCTGATCCTGGCCCCAAGCATCGAGGTGGAACCTTGCCTGGTCCGCCTCCGCACGAAGCTCAGGACCAGGGCGGCGCGGGTGGCCCTGGCGAACTCCATCACCCTGACCCCAGGAACCATCACCGTCGCTCTGGAGGGCGACGAGCTCCTGATTCACGCGCTCAATCACGAGATCGCTGAGGGACTGGCGGACTCGTCCTTCGAGCGCCTCCTCTCCGAGATGGAGGCCCATGAGGCGGGCCGCAGTCCCCTTCCCGCCGGAACTCCAGGGGAGGTGCGCGCCCGTGTCTGATCTGTTTCAAGGCGTCCTGACCCTCGATGGGCTGCGCCGCCTCCTGCTCACCGGGAGCGCCGTTTTTCTGTCCATCACGCTCTTTCTCTGTCTTCTCCGGGCCGTGCTGGGCCCGCGGTTCACCGACCGCGTCATCGCGGTCAACATCGTGGGGACTAAGGTCATCGTGTTGATCGCCATCTTGGCCCTCATCGTCGGGGAGTCCTATCTCGCCGACATCTGTCTTATCTACGCCGTCATCAGTTTCCTTTCCGTCGTCGTGCTCGCACGCATGGTCATTGATGAGGCTGGGGAGCCCGGCGGTCCTGAGGAGGCGAAGCTATGACCGGCCTCGCCATCGCCGCGCTGCTCATCCTGTCCGGGCTCTTTGTGCTGGGCGTCGCCACGCTGGGCATCTTCCGCTTCAGCACGATGCTGAACCGCATCCACGTCGCCGCGAAGTGCGACACGCTGGGGGCGCTCCTGGTGCTGGCGGGCCTGATGGTGCTGGCGGGCTGGAGCGTCCTCTCGCTCAAGCTGCTGCTGGCAATCGTCTTCCTGTGGCTGAGCAACCCCGTGGCCAGCCACCTCGTCGCCCGCGCGGAGGTGCGGACCTGCCGCAATCTGGAAGAGCTCTGCGACTTTTTGGAGCTCGACGGGGACGGAGAGCTGGTCCCGCTGGCCCCCGAGGAACTCCGGTCCGAGGAGAAGGGGGAGAGATAACGTGGCCACCGTTGAATGGCTGCTGCTGGGCTTCCTTATCGTCTGCGCGCTGGCTGTCTCGCTCGCCCGGGACCTTCTGAACTCCGTCATCATCTTCATGAGCTACAGCCTGATCATGTCAGCCGTGTGGGTCCTGCTCCGCGCGCCGGATCTCGCCATCACGGAGGCCGCCGTCGGCGCCGGGGTGACGAGCGTCCTGTTCTTCCTGGCGCTCCGCCGCCTGGGACAGATCGGGCACAGACGCGATCAGGGCGGCAAGACCGCTGAGGACACCCAAGCGGGGCAGCCCAAACACAAGGGGGGAGAACCGTATGAATGAGAAAATAAAAGCCCTCTGGCAGCATTTCCGCGACTGGGTGGAGGGCAATGGCCCGCGCCCGGAGAACGAGGTCGTCCCGCCGGAGCCGCCTCCTGCCCTGCCGTTCACGCTGAGGCCCCAGACGCACCGCACGCGCTTCCATGAGCTGACCATCCGGGAGCGCTACGAACAATGGCTGGAGCAGCACGGTCTGCACCTATTTTCGTCTCTGTACGCAGGGCTGAGCGTCCTCACCTGCGCGCTGCTGGTGACCCTGCTCCTGGTGATCGTGGCGGACCTGCCGCCCTTCGGCGACCCAGCCAACCCCGCCCATAACGAGGTAATCCAGCGCTACGTGGAGCGCGGCGGTCATGAGACCGGCGCGCGGAACATCGTGGCCGGAATGATCCTGGACTACCGCGCCTTCGACACCTTCGGGGAGTCGGCCGTGCTCTTCACGGCGGCGGTGAGCGTCCTGATGCTGTTGAGGGCCTCCGGCAGGACCCGCGCCGAAGACGCCGCCCTCCCCGGGCTCATCCTGGATAGCGCACAGCCCCTGCGGGGGCCGCCGGAGATGCGCCTCCACACCTGCCGCAGAGACGACTCCATCCTGCGCGGCGTCGCGTCGCTCTCGATCCCGGCCATCCTCCTTCTGGGCTGCGCCGTTGTGGCCAACGGACACCTGTCGCCGGGTGGCGGCTTCTCTGGCGGGGCCATCCTCAGCACGGCGCTGATCCTCTGCGCCAACGCCTACGGGTTCGACCGGGTCCACGCCTTCTTCCCTGAGCGGACGTTCGTGGTGTCCAGCAGCGGAGCCCTACTCGCCTACGCCGCGGCGAAGGGATACGCCTTCTTCACGGGGGCCAACCACATCGCCTCTGGCATCCCGGCGGGCACGGTTGGGGACATCCTGAGCGGAGGGCTGATCCTTCCCCTGAACATCTGCGTTGGGCTCGTCGTCGCCGGAACCCTCTACGGTTTTTACGCGCTCTTCAGCGAGGGGGAGATCTAGCCATGCTGAGCAAACTGCTGCTGAACCACTACGAGGCCGCCTCGGTGATCCTGCTGGGCATCGGGCTGGCAAACCTGCTTCTTCAAAGGAACCTCATTAAGAAGATCATCGGACTCAACATCATGGACACGGCGGTCTACCTCTTCCTGGCCGCCAAGGGTTATGTGGCCGGCCGCGCCGCGCCCATCCTCATTCCCAACGCGGAGGGCGGCTGGGTGGAACAGACCTCCGCCTATGTCAATCCCATCCCGGCGGGGCTCGTCCTGACGGGCATCGTCGTCTCCGTCAGCGTCACGGCCTTCGCCCTGGCGCTCACCCTCCGGCTGTATGAACACTACGGCACGCTGGACATAGACGCAGCGTCCATCCTGATGAGGGGCGTGCCCGTTCCGGAACCGCCCCATGAAGCCGTCGGGGACGAGGACGGCATGTTCGGCCAGGAGACGGAGGAGCGGTCATTGACGGGCCGGGAGCTTCTGGAACGGGAGGGGCTGCTATGAGCTTCCTTGCGTACAACATCCCGTTCTTCAGCATCTTCCTGGTGATGCTCGCGGCCATCGTGACGCCGCTCCTGCCCAATCGGAACCGAATTCCGGAGTGCGCCGCCACCGCCGCCATCGCCGCCGCCGGCGTGATGTCCGCGTTCCTGCTGGCGGAGCTGAGGGGCGAGCTGACCTTCACCTACGCGATGGGGCACTTCCCCGCGCCCTGGGGCAACGAGCTGCGCGCCGGACCGCTGGAGGCGCTGCTGGCGCTGGTCTTCTGCGCCGCGATGCTCTTGTCCGTCACGGGCAACGCCAACTCCACGGCCGAGGACATCCCTCCGCGCCGTCAGCCGCTCTACTACGCCCTGATCAGCCTGCTGATGAGCTCGCTCCTGGCGCTGACCTACACGAACGACATCTTCACGGCCTACGTCTTTATCGAGATCAACACCATCGCGGCCTGCGGCATCGTCGCAGCGAAGGAGGGCGGTGAGACGGTCCGGGCCGCGCTGCGCTATCTGGTGATGAGCCTGGTGGGCTCCGGACTGGTCCTGATCTCCATCTGCCTGCTCTATGGCCTGACGGGGCACCTGCTGATGGAGAACATGCGCGTGGCTATCCAGGACCTCGCCGCCTCGGGACGCTATATGCTGCCGCTCACCGCCGCGCTCAACCTGATGACAGCGGGGCTCGCCGTCAAGAGCGCTCTCTACCCCTTCGCCTTCTGGCTCCCCGACGCTCACGGCAGCGCCACCAACGCCTCCAGCTCCATCCTCTCCGGCCTCGTGCTCAAGGGGCACATCCTCCTAATTATCAAGGTCTTCTGCCGCGTGTACGGCCTGGAGATCATTCAGCGCCTCCGCGTGGACAACGCGCTCCTGATCCTGGGGCTGCTGGGGATGATTATGGGCTCCGTCCACGCCCTGAGCCAAAAGAACGTCAAGCGGATGATCGCCTGGTCCTCCGTGGCCCAGGTGGGCTACATCTTCCTGGGCATTGGGCTGAACACGGTGGCGGGCATCGCGGCGGCGTGCCTCCACATCATCGTCCACGCGGCCGTCAAGCCCATGATCTTCACCGCCGCCGGGGGTTTGAGCAACGCCGCGGGCCACAAGAAGGGCCTTCACGCGCTGATGGGCTCCTTCCACGCCAACCGCTGGGCCGGGCTGGGGTTCATCGCGGGGGCCTTCTCCATGATGGGGCTGCCTACCTTCGCGGGCTTTGCCTCGAAACTCAGCCTCACCCTCGCGTCGTTCGACAGCCCCGCCATCGTCTGGGCCCTGGCCGCCCTGGCCGCGAGCTCCGTGCTGAACGCGCTGTACTACGTCCCGGCCGTGATCGTCATCCTGACCCCGGCCGCGGAGCACCACGCCCCGCCCCCTCCGCCCACGCGGCTCTACAAGCTGTCTATGGCAGCCTTCCTGGCGCTGAACTTCTACCTGGGGCTCTTTTGCGTCCCGCTGCTGCGGCTGATCGAGAGGGGGGTGAGGGTGTTTGGCTAGAGGGTATCTGGCCGTTCTCACCCGGTCCGTTTGGAGGTGTTTGTCATGACGTTCGCTTCGTTCCTGCCCCTGTTTGCTTTCCTGCCGGTGTTCTTTCCCATCGCCGCCGGCGTCGCAATTCTCTTTCTCCCCTCCGGAGGAAGACCCGCCCTCAGGCACGCTTGGGTGGGCCTCACGACGCTGCTGAGCTCGGCCCTGATCGTCGCAGCGGTGCTCCTCACGAAGAGCCAGCTCCTCGTCCTCTGCCGCGTCACGGACACCCTCAGCATCGCCTTCCGCATGGACACGCTGGCCCGCATCTTCTCCGCGCTGGTGGCCTTCATCTGGCCGCTCGTGACCTTTTACTCCTTTGAATACCTCAGGCGGCGGCCGCCGGAGGGGCGCTTCTTCGCCTTCTTCCTCTCCACGTTCGGCATCCTGATCGGCGTCGCCTGCGCCGCCAACCTGCTGACGCTCTACCTCTTCTACGAGCTCATGACGTTCATGACCCTGCCCCTGGTGATGCACTCTCAGCAGCGGGAGGCCATCCGCGGCACGGTGAAGTACCTGTTCTACTCACTCGCTGGGGCCGCCCTGGCGCTGGGGGGCTTTTTCTTCTTTCACATCTACGGCGTCTCAATGGACTTCACGCCGGGCGGCATTCTGGACATGGAAAAGGTCGCGATGAATCGGGACATGATGCTGACGGTCACGTTCCTGACCCTGATGGGCTTCGGGGCGAAAGCCGGCATGGTGCCCCTGCACGCCTGGCTGCCCACCGCCCACCCCGTGGCCCCCACCCCGGCCAGCGCCGTGCTCTCCGGCCTCATCACCAAGGCGGGCATCATCGCGATGCTCCGGGTCGTCTACTTCCTCGCGGGGCCGGACTTCCTCCGGGGCACGTGGGTGCAGAAGGCCATCATCAGCCTGGCGCTCCTCACGATCTTCGTGGGGTCCATGATGGCCTACACGGAAAAGCACCTCAAGAAGCGCATCGCCTACTCCACCGTCAGCCAGGTCTCCTACGTCGTCTTCGCCATGATGCTGCTGACGCCGGAGGGCCTGACCGGCGCGCTGCTCCAGATCGTGGCCCACGCGATGGCCAAGAGCTGCCTCTTCCTCAGCGCGGGCGTCGTCATCTACTTCACGCTCCAGGGGGCCAACTATCACTATGCCGACCAGCTCCGGGGCGTTGGGAAGGAGCTGCCTGTCACCATGAGCTGCTTCGCCGTGGCCTCCCTGTCCATCATCGGGCTTCCCGTGACGGGGGGATTCGTCGCCAAGTGGTACATGGCGTCGGGGGCCCTGACGCCGGAGCTCGGCTGGCTCGGCGTGGGCGGCATCGCCGTCCTCATGGCCAGCGCGCTGCTGACGGCGGGATATCTCCTGCCCATCGTCGTGGACGCCTTCTTCCCCGGCAATGACTACGACTACTCGACGGTCGTCCCCTTTCACCTGCCCATGAACATGCGGCTGCCGCTGCTGCTGCTCAGCGCGGGGGCGCTGCTGACGGGCATGTTTGCCGGGCCGCTGACGAGCTGCTTCCGGCCCATCATCGGGATACTGTACTAGGGGAATAAACGATGTCTGAGAAACTGCTGCTGCTCCCCATCCTGTTCCCCGTGTTCATGACGTCCGTTTTCTCCGTCCCCGCCCTCCCGCTGCACCGCTACCGGATGCGCTTCTGGAGGAACGTCGCTGTGGAGGCGGCTGTGCTGCTCAACTCCGTCTTCCTCCTCCTCCTGGTCTGGGAGGCCCCGGCGGGGACGCTGGGGCTCTTTCACCTGTCGGGCAACGCCTCCTTCGCCCTGCGCCTCGACGGAATGGGGAGGGCCTTCGCCGCGATGATCGCGCTGCTCTGGCCTTTGACGGCGCTCTACGCCTTCGAGTACATGGAACATGAGGGGCGAGAGCGCACCTTCTACGCCTGGTTCATCCTGACCTACGGCGTCGTGGCGGGGATTGCCCTGTCGGCCAACCTGCTGACGCTCTATCTCTTCTATGAGGTCATGACGCTGACCACGCTGCCGCTGGTGATGCACGCGATGGACGGCCGGGCACGCTACGCGGGCCGGAAGTACCTCATCTACTCCGTCGGAGGAGCCGCGCTCGCCTTCATGCCCCTGGCCTTCTCCCTCCTCCACGGCGGAGGGGACTTCGCCCTGGGCGGCACGCTGGGCATCTGGCCCCAGGCTCCGTCGAACCTCCTCCTCTCCGCGTACTTCTTGGGCTTCGTCGGCTTTGGGGTCAAGGCGGCGGTCTTTCCCTTCCACAGTTGGCTTCCGGCGGCCTCCATCGCCCCGACGCCCGTAACCGCCCTGCTGCACGCCGTGGCGGTGGTCAAGGCGGGGGTGTTCGCCATCATCCGCCTGACGTGGTACGTCTTTGAGCCGGAGTCCCTGAGCGGGACCTGGGCTCAGACGGCGGCGTTCTGCATGGCCTGTGCCACCATCCTCTACGGTTCCTCCATGGCCCTGGGCACCCAGCACATGAAGCGGCGTTTCGCCTACTCCACCATCAGCCAGCTCTCCTACATCCTGCTGGGCGTGCTGCTCCTGACGCCGGAGGGACTCACCGGGGCGCTGACCCATATGGGGGCCCACGCCATCATGAAGATCAACCTGTTCTTCTGCGCGGGGGCCATCCTCTGCCGGACACACCGGGAATACCTCTTCGACATGCGCGGCATCGGCATGGGGATGCCCTGGACCTTTGTGGCGCTGCTCGTCTCCGGGCTGGCGCTCTGCGGGCTTCCTCCGGCGGCGGGCTTCATGGGCAAATGGCAGCTCGGCATCGCGGCCGCCGCCGGGAAAGGGGTCGCGGCCCTGCCCCTGGGGTACATCGGGCTCGCGGTGATCGGGGTGTCGGCCGTCCTGACGGTGTTGTATATCTTCTCCATCTTCGGTACCGCCCTCATGCCGGGCAAGAACTTCGACTTCAAGACGGCCAACGAGGGCGTGAGAGACCCCAGCTGGCGGATGCTCGTCCCGATGGGTATCCTGGCCCTTGGCGCGGTCCTCTACGGCCTCTATGCGGAGTCGCTGATCGCCTTCTTCACCCGCGTCGCGGCGGGGGAGATATAAAATTACGGGAAAGGAGCCGCTGTCAAATGAGCATGTCTCTAATCTGTGAAAACCTTTATCAGTTCACGACGTACGTCCCGCCGATGGACTTCACACTCCATCAGTACCTGCTTGCGGCCGAGCCCGCGGTGCTGTTCGCCGCCGGAACGGTCCCGCAGGCCCGGGCGGCCCTGCCCCAGATGCGAGAGGTGCTGAACGGCCGTCCGCTCAAGTACGTCTTCGTCTCGCACATGGAGTCGGACGAGAGCGGCGGGCTGCCCGTGCTCCTGGAAGCATGGCCGGAGCTCACCGTCCTGTGCTCGGCGCTCGGCGCGAGGGAGCTGCCGGGCTGGGGTTATGAGGGACAGGTCCGGGTGTCCGGCCCCGACGCACCGCTTCAGGACGGGGCGCTCTCCCTCCGCTTCTTTGACTACCCCTCGGAGGTTCACCTTCAGGACGGGCTCGTGTGCCTTGAGGGACGGAGCGGGATATTTTACAGCGCAGACTTGATGCTCCGCTTCGGCAACGCGGGCGGCAAGGTCATCGAGGGGAGCTGGCAGGATGAGGTCGCGGGCATCTCCCCTGAGCGCGTCCCGAACGAGGCGCGGCGGCAGAAGCTCCAGGAGGCTCTGTTGTCCGCCTCGCCAAAGCTGATCGCCCCGGGGCACGGCTTCTGCGTGAGACTGCACGGCGCTTAAAGGACGGTGAGCCTTTCATGACCGGCAATCCCCTCCTGCTGTTCCTCGTCCTCTGGCCCATGGCCGGGGGTATTCTGTCGTTCATCGCCGGGCGGCTCAACAGGCGCCTGCGTGACATATCCGCCGGGACGGTCACACTGGTAGAACTTGCGGCGGCCCTCCACTGCCGCGGGCTTCTGGGCGCAAAACTGTCCCTTGATGGCGTGTGCGGCCTGGGGCTGACTTTGACTCTTGACGGCTTCCGCCTGATCTACGCGGCCATTATCGCCTTCATGTGGGCCGCGACGACGCTCTTCTCCCCGGAATACCTGGACCACCACCGCAACCGCAATCGCTACTACCTCTTCGTCCTCATGACCGAGGGGGCCATTATGGGGGTCTTCCTCTCCGCGGACCTCTACACCACCTTCGTCTTCTTCGAGATGATGTCGCTCTTCTCCTACATCATGGTGGTCCAGGACGAGACGCCGGCCGCCCTTCGCGCCGCCCAGACCTACCTCGCCATCGCCATCATCGGCGGGCTGTCAACGCTCATGGGGCTCCTTTTGCTCAATCACCAGCTCGGTACGCTCGTCACCGCCGACCTCGCCGCGGCCGCGGCGGCCGTGAAGGACAGGGGCGCACTCTACGTCTCCGGCGGCCTCGTCCTCTCCGGGTTCGCGGCCAAGGCCGCTATTTTCCCGGCGCACATCTGGCTGCCCACCGCCCACACCGCCGCCCCCGCCCCGTCCAGCGCCCTGCTCTCCGGCCTCCTCACCAAGTCCGGGCTTTTCGGCGTTCTGGCCCTGAGCGCCGGGCCCTTCCTCCACGACGCGCGCTGGGGCCTGGCGCTGCTGGCTCTGGCCCTCGTCACGATGGCGCTGGGCGCGGTGCTGGCCGTCTTCTCCGTCAACATCAAGAGGACGCTCGCCTGCTCGTCCATGTCGCAGCTCGGCTTCATCCTCACGGGCATCGCCATGCAGTGCTTCCTGGGCGCGGACACGGGGGGGGCAGGGGGGCCTTTTCGCCCTGAGCTTCAATTTGGGGACCTCGCCGTGCGCGGCACGATCCTCTACATGGTGGGGCACTCGCTCATCAAGCTCGTGCTCTTCCTGGCGGCCGGGGTCGTCCACATGAACACGCATGAGCTGGGCCTGAACGAGATCCGCGGCTTCGGGCGCGACAAGCCTCTCTTCCTCTTCGCCTTCCTGATGGGCGGGCTGGGTCTCATGGGGATGCCGCTGTGGAACGGTTACCTCGGCAAGACCCTCGTCCACGAGGCCATCGTCGAGCACATCCACCACATTGGCCGCGCCGGGGCGGGGGCACTGGGTTTCCTCATGACGCCCAGCTCTGAGCGATTGCTGTTCCAGGCCGCGGAGTGGACGTTCCTCGTCTCCGGGGCGCTGACCACCGCCTACGTCCTCAAGCTCCTCGTCGTGCTCTTCGTGGCGAGGCCCGCCCCCGGCCTGCATCAGAAGGGGCGCTACATCAGCCCGCTCTCCGCCGCCGTGCTGGCGCTCTCCGCCGCCGTGCTGCCCCTGCTGGGCTGCCTGCCGCACGTCCTGGCGGACCCCATCGCCTTCCTCGGCGCGTCCTTTATGAACGGGCCCGCCAAGCACCATGCCGTGAGCTACTTCTCGCTCTCCTCCCTGGAGGGGGCCGCTATCTCCCTCGGCCTCGGCCTGCTCATTTACCTGTTCGTCGTTCGAACCGTCCTGATGCGGAAGGACGCCGCCGGGGAACCCGTCTGCGTTGACCTGTGGCCGGGCTGGCTGGACCTAGAACACCTGGCCTTCCGGCCGCTTATCGCCGGGCTGCTTCCAGCCCTGGGCGGAGCTTTCGCGAAGGGCGTTGACAGGGCGGCCAGTATCCTCATCCGCGTCCTGCCCTTCCTGGGGGCGCTGGCCGCCCGCGCGATCGACCTTGTGTGCGCCGGGCCCATTACGCTTGTGCTGTCCCACGCCGCTCGAATACGGTTCATCCGCCCGCCGGAGGATCAGGAGTTCGGCATCTATCAAGAGGAGGAGGGCGGGCCGATGGTCCGGGCGTTGCTGCCCTCCAGCCTGGCTTACAGCCTGGCGACCTTCGCGCTGGGATTGTTGTTCATCCTGGCCTATCTGATACAATTCTGACAAACGGGAGGGATTTTCGTCATGAAGATCGCAGTTTTTGGCATCGGCGGCATTGGGGGCATCGTGGGCGGCGCGCTGGCGCGTGGGCCTGAGGCCCTTTCCCAGCGTGGGCCTGAGGCCCTTTCCCAGCGACCCCCTGCGGAGACGTACTTCATCGCCCGCGGCAAAAATCTGGAGGCCATCCGGCGGGAGGGACTGAGGGTGGAGTCCCCGGCGGTGGGGGACTTCACCGTCCGGCCCGTCCTGGCCTCGGACCGGGCGGAGGACCTCGGCCTCATGGACGCCGTCATCGTGGCATGCAAGGGGTATGACCTGGAGGCGGCCTGCGCGGCCATCGCGCCGATGGTGGGACCGGAAACCCTCGTGGTCTCCCTGCTCAACGGGGTGCTGGTCTCCGAGGTCATGGAGCCCCTGCTACCCCAATGCGTGCTGGCCGACGGGGTGATCTATATCTTCAGCCACCTGGAGGGACCGGGGCATGTGGTGCAGACCTCCGGCCTGTGCCGCGTGACCCTCGGCATGAGGGACGGGAGCCAACCCGCCGCATTGACGGAGCTCGCGGACCTGCTGAACCAGGGGGGCGTCAGGACGGACGTCTCCGGCAATATTCTGGTGGATAGCTGGCGCAAGTACGCGAGGGTGTGCAGCCTGGGCGTGATGTGCGCCTACTACGACGGGCCGGTGGGGAAGGCGCGGGAGGACCCCGCGCACGAGGCGGTGCTGCGCGAGGTGATCGGCGCGATGACGGCCGTGGCCGCGGCCAGGGGCGTGACGCTGCCCCCGGACCTGCCGGACCAGCTTGTGGAGACCTTTGAGAAGGAGAGGCCGGACACCATCACGTCGCTCTACCGGGACCTCCGCTCCGGCAAACCGGCGGAGCGGACGGAGCTGCGCCACCTCGTCGGCAGGATGGTGGAGATGGGCCGGGAGGCCGGCATCCCCACGCCGTATCATCAGGCCGTCCTGGAGCGCTACAGCGCCTCGTTCATGCTGCCCGTGCGGTAGCCGCTCAAATCCAGCGTCACGTAGGTGAAGCCCAGGGCCCTGAGCTCCCCGCAGACGCGCTGGCGCGTGGGTTCCTCCGCCAACCTGGGCAGCTCCTCCGGCAGCACCTCAATGCGGGCCATCGCACCCGCGCCGGAGGGGGCGTGGATCCGCACCCGCACCTGACGGAAGCCCAGGTCCAGCAGGAGCTGCTCGGCCCTCTCGACCATGCCCAGCCTCTCCTCGCTGATGGTCTCGCCATAGACGAAGCGCGAGGCCAGGCACGCGAAGGAGGGTTTGTTCCACGTTGGGAGGCCCAGCTCCCACGAGAGCTGGCGTATCTCCTTTTTGCTGAGCCCCACGGCCCGCAGGGGGCTCTTCACCTCAAGCTCCGCCACCGCCTGGAGCCCGGGGCGGTAGTCCCCCTCGTCGTCCATGTTGGAGCCCTCCACGACGGCCGCGATGCCCCGCTCCCGCGCGATGGCCCATATCCTCTCGAACAGCTCGTGCTTGCAGAGGTAACAGCGGTTCTTCGGATTTTGGCGGAAGCCCTCGATGTCCAGCTCCTCGGAGCGGCAGATGACCTGCTCAATGCCGTTCTGCTGACAGAAGGCCGCGGCCTCCTTCATCTCGCGCTCCGGAAAGGAGTGAGACGAGGCCGTGACCGCGATGGCCCTGCCGTCCAGCGCGTCGTGGGCCGCCTTCAGAAGGAAGGTGGAGTCCACGCCGCCCGAAAACGCCACCGCCACGCTGCCCAACCCGGCGAGATAATCCCGCAATTTTTCATACTTCTCATTCACTTCATTCACCGCCATACGCACACCTCCAGTTAAACTCCAATTGCCGCCCAGAACCCGGCGCCGCCCCGCCTATCCCTTCTTCCCCCGGATGTCCGCCAGGTTCAGCCTCAGCGCGTTGGAGACGACGCAGAAGCTCGACAGACTCATGGCCGCCGCGGCGAACATCGGGTCCAGCGACCAGCCCCACAGCCCCGCGGCCAGGGGGATGCCGATGACGTTATAGATGAACGCCCAGAAGAGGTTTTGATGGATGTTCCGCAACGTCGCGCGGCTCAGGCGCATCGCCGCGGGGACGTCGCTGAGGCGGCTTTTCATCAGGACGACGTCCGCCGCGTCGATGGCGAT
>JAFUYV010000074.1 GCA_017476945.1 Fretibacterium sp. | reverse complement strand
GACCATGGGGCAGTTCCGCATCATGACGACAAGCCTCTGGCCGCGCCCAAAGCCCGCCTCCCTCAGCGTCCTCTCGCAGCCGTCCACCTGGCGCAGAAAGTCCGCGCCCGTCCGCCACACCCCGTTCCACCAGATGCACGGCTCATCCTTATGGGCCTCGACGCCTGCCCCGATGAGATGCTCCAATCTTTCAGACATCACAAGTCTCCTTAAGATAAAATAGTTAGTTTTTATTGGCCTTATTCTCAGATTTTTCCCGTTCGCGCTGGCGCAGCACCCGGCGCAGCACCTTCCCCGTGCTGGAGATGGGCAGCTCCGTTACGAACTCCACCTCGCGCGGCACCTTGTAGTGCGCCAGGCGCTCCTTACAGAAGCGAATGAGCTCCTTCGCCGTGACGTTGGCGTCCTTGCCCGCGATCACAAACGCCTTGGGGATCTCGCCGCTGAGGCCGGCGGGCGTTCCCACGACGACAGCCGTCTGAATGGCGGGGTGCTCCGACAGGACCTTCTCCACCTCCTGCGGGTAGACGTTGAAGCCTCCCACGATGATGATGTCCGTCACGCGGTCGAGGATTTTTATCCTTCCCTCCACTAACTGCACGTAATCGCCCGTGTTGAACCACCCGCCGGGCGCAAATCGTTCCGCGGTGACCTCCGGCGCGCGGTAGTATCCCGCCGCAACCGACGGCCCCCGGACCCACAGGACGCCCTCGCCGGAAAGGGGGCTTTGCCCCTCCGCGGCGCTTTCAAGGACGCGGCCCTCCTCGTCCCGGAGCTGGAGCTCAAAGCGCGGCAAGGGACGCCCTACCGTGCCCAGGCGGCGTTCCGCCGCGGCGGGGTTGACCGCCAGCACGGGGGAGCACTCCGTGATGCCATAGCCCTCCAGCACGGGCACGCCGAAGGCCGCCGTCACGCGGCTGTCCATCTGCGTGTTGTAGCGGTCACCCCCCGCGATGAGGAGCTTGATGTGGCTCAGGCGCCTCCCTGACCGCTCCAGCAGGGCTGTGAGGAAGTTCAGCATCGCCGGCACGAGCAGCAGCGTGTCCGCCGGGGCCTCGGCGATGGCCTGGAGCGTCCTCTGCGGCGGCATGAAATTTGCCACCAGCACCTGTGCCGCGCCCAGCAACAGCGGCAGCGTCAGGCTGATGGTGAAGCCAAAGGCGTGAAAGTTCGGCAGGACGTTGAGAAAGGCGTTCTCCGGCCCCAGCCCCGGGACGTGCTCCAGGCAGGCGCGGCAGTTGTCGATGAGGTTGGCGTGGGTCAACGGCACGGCCTTGGGATCGCCTGTGGTCCCCGATGTGGAGAAGATGACACATAAATCAGAAGCGTCCGGCTCTGCGGGGGCGCCCGTGAAGAGGGGCAGAATACCCTCCTCAGGACAGGGCACGCAGGTCCAACCCGCGCCCGTGATGGCGTCCGCCAGCTCCTTCCTCACGGAGCTGGACACAACCACCGCGAAGGGCCGCAACAGATTCAGGGTTTTGAGCAGCGACGCCTCCCCGGACTTCTCGTTCAGGGGGCAGAACACGCCGCCCAGGCGCCACGTGGCCAACACCAGGGCCAGCGCCGTCGGGCAGTTGGGCATCAGGGCCACGAGCCTCTGGCCGCCGGAGAAGCCCGCGTCCCGCAGCGCCGTCTCGCAGTCCCCGGCCAACACGGACAGATCTTCGCGTGTGTGCCACGTCCCGGCGTGCCAATAGCACCGTGCCCCGGGGTTCGCGCGGAGATTGCCGTCGATGATCTCATTCAAGCGTTCGGTCATGTCCCTTTATCCTCACTTCACTTCCAGAATTGGAGCGCGGCGGCGAGGACTCCTCCCTGTGCGCCCGAATAAGGCTATTATACGATAGAACATGGGACAACGGCATATCCGGCCGGGCTTCATTGATAGCTGTTCCGCCTTTGGGGCCGCATCGGCCGCTTCTCTTCCCATGAGCGCCCCCTTGAGTTAAAATAAAACTAAGGCTTTTGTGCCTTTATATACGCCCGTGGGCTGGTAAGAGACCCCCTGCGGGGGTGAGAGGGGCGGCGATGTTTTGGGGCGAGTGGTTAAAAATCTTGGGCTTTATCTGGTCCTGATTCTTTTGGTGGTCACGATGGTGAACATGTTCCTGACGCCGGAGGAAACCCAGAAAACCTATGATGAGATCAGTTACAGTCAATTCCTTTCTGAGCTTGACGCCGGGCACGTCCATATCCTGCAGATAAGAAACAACACCCTGCCCGGGGAGTCCAGCGCCTCCGTCATCCAGGGGGAGCTCCAGGGCGGACAGAGGTTCCTGACCTATGGGCTTGAGGCGGGCGCCCTGGCGGACAGGGCGGCCAGGATGGGGGTCATGGTGACCGTCGAGGCGCCGCAGAGGAACACGTGGTGGGCGACGCTCATCACCTCCCTCTTCCCGACGCTCCTGCTGATGGGCGTGTGGATCTACTTCCTCTACAACATGCAGGGCGGCGGCCGGGTCATGGGCTTCTCGCGGAGTAAGGCCAAGCTCTTCCTTGACAACCGGCCAAAGGTGACCTTTGCGGACGTGGCGGGCTGCGACGAGTCCAAGGAGGAGCTTCAGGAGGTCATCCACTTCCTGAAGTCGCCGGAGAAGTTCTCGAAGCTGGGGGCCAGGGTGCCGCGAGGCGTGCTGCTCGTGGGCCCCCCCGGCACGGGGAAGACGCTT
>JAFUYV010000073.1 GCA_017476945.1 Fretibacterium sp. | reverse complement strand
GGTGCGTCGATGGTGACGGGGCCGCGCTGATGCACCTGGGGGCCCTGGCGGTCATCGGGACCAGCGCGCCGAAAAACCTGATTCATATTATAATCAACAACAGCGCCCATGAATCCGTCGGGGGAATGCCCACGGCCGCGGGGGGCGTGGATCTCGCCGCCGTCGCGCGGGCCTGCGGCTATCCGCGGGCCGTGAGCGTGGCGGATTTTGACGGGCTCGACCGGGAGCTCGGCGCTGCCGTTCGCCGCGAGGGGCCCAGCCTCATTGAGGCGAGATGCGCGATTGGCGCCAGGGCCAACCTGGGCCGTCCCACCACGACGGCGCTGGAGAACAAGAGGAGTTTTATGCAGTATCTTGACGCTTGAAGGAGGAATGTCGTGCAGAAACTTGAAATTATTTTTTACGATAAGAAGGATGGCACAAAGCCGGCGATGGATTTTATAACGAGATTGGACAAGAAGATGCGCGCGAAGATGTTGCGTACTATCAAGTTGCTGAGGGAAAATGGTGCGGCGGTTAGAGAGCCGCTCTCCAAATCCCTGGGGGACGGAATTTTTGAACTGAGGGCGCAGCTAGGTTCTGACATTTCGCGTGTTCTCTATTTTCTTTGTTGTCAATCGCTGCGCTGTCCTTACTCATGGTTTTATCAAGAAAACGGAAAAGACGCCTTCATCTGAAATTGACAGGGCAAAGCGCTATCGCTTGGATTTTCTGAGCAGAAGGGAAAAGGAGGATAGCTAAATGACATTGGATTTTGACGCTTTCCTTGAGGAGCAGCTTAAGGACCCTGAGCTGAAAGCTGAGTATGACGCCCTTGAGCCCGAATTTGCAATTATTCAAGCCATGATAGACGCCCGCGCACAAGCCGGCCTTACGCAGCAACAGCTTGCGGAGAAAACGGGGATTACCCTGTCTGACATCAGCAGACTGGAGGATGGAAACGCGGACCCCTCCTTAAATACGCTCAAACGCCTTGCCACTGGAATGGGGAGGAAGCTTAGGTTGGAATTTCAGCCGGCGTAACATATTTTTGTCTGAGGTTCCTGTGAGAAATTGATATGAAAGGAGTTGACAGAGGAATGAATTTTATCCCTATCGTTTTGTTTTCGTGTTTCCTGCTGCTGGCGAATCCGGGGACGGCGGCGGCCTATCTGGACCCCAGCGCCGGCAACGCCCTGGTCTACATCGCGGTGACACTGGCCGGCGTGCTGGCCTACGCCGCAAAGGGCGTCTTCTACCGCCTGGTCAAGCTCTGGAACGGAAAGGGCGGGGAGGGCGGAGCCGCCGCGCGAAGCGACGGTATCGCCCTCTTCAGCGAGGGCAAAAACTACTGGAACACCTTTGAGACCGTCGTGAAGTCCCTCATTGCGAGGGGGAAGCCCTTCAGCTACTACACCATGGACATGGAGGACCCCGGACTGAAAATCAACAATCCCCTCATGAGGAGCCAGTACATCGGCGAGGGCAGCGCCGCCTACGCGCGGCTGAACCGGGTGGCCTGCCGGGTGATGCTGGCCACGACGCCCAATATCGGCACGCCCGGCTACCATCTTCCGCGCCCCGCAAAGGTGGAGTTTCTGTTCCACGTCTTCCATGGCTCTGAGGGGGTCAGCAGCTACAAGAAAGGTGCCTTGGACTGCTATGATGGAGTGGGCATGGTGGGAAGCTACGCGGCGCCGGCGCTCCGATATCTTGAGGAAAAGCGCGGGCTCCCCGCCAAGGAGCTGGTACCCCTGGGCCTGCCCTATTGGGATGGGATGCTCCAGCAGGCGGAGGCGTATCAGGCCAAGCTCGGTGAGGCTCCCCGGCCGGAGAGGAGGACGCTCCTGCTGGCCCCCTCGTGGAGCGAGAAAGGCTTCCTGAGCCATTACGACACGGGCTTCATTAAATCCCTGGCCTCGGAGTTCAACCTGATTTTGCGCCCGCATCCCCAATCGTGGATCTCGGAGCCCGGTCTGCTGAACCGCGTCAAAAAGGAGCTTGAGGGAACCCCCAACATCACCTGGGACGAGGCGAGCGACCCGGCCCCCTCGCTGGCCGCCTCCGACCTGCTGATCTCCGACACGTCCGGGGTGCGCATGGACTACGCCGTCATCTACAAAAAGCCCGTCGTCTCGCTGGAGGTGAAGGTGGAGGACGTCTCCTCCTTTGAGAGGGCCGAGCTCCCCGCGGAGTACGTGGACTCCCTGGCGGATAAGGTCTGCGTCCCCATCCGCGCGGAGGAGATTGGGAACATCAACGCGATTGTTCGGGCGGCGCTGGCGGGGCAGGGCGCGTTGGACCTCGACGCCTTTGTGCGGGAGAACATCGCCAACCTGGGGACGGCCGGGGAACACGTGGCGGACTACCTGATTCAGAAGTGTGTGGCGCTGTCCGAGGCCACAGCAAAAGAGAACGTCAAGGAAGGTGTTGAGCATGTGGTATAACCTGCTTTTTCAGCCGCTTGTGTCGATTTTCCAGAACATCTACCTCGCCCTCGTCGCGCTGACGCGGAATCATCTTGGTCTGTCGTTGATCCTCCTCTCCGTCGTGATGAGCGTCCTGTTGCGGCCGTTCATGGCCTGGGCGGCGCGGATGCAGGACAAGGAGCGGAAGATACAGGCCATCCTCACCCCGCAGATTGCGGAGATTCGCCGGGACTACCGCGGCGCCGAACAGCACGCGGCTCTGAGCGCCCTCTACAAGCGCTATGGCTACAACCCGCTTTACGCCCTGCGCTCCGGCATGGGGCTCTTCATCCAGCTTCCCTTTTTGATGGCGGCGTACGCCATGCTCTCCTCGCTGGAGATCTTGAGGGGTCAGGCGTTTTGGGGCGTGGCGGATTTGTCCCGGCCCGACGGGCTGCTCTGGGGGGTCAACCTGCTTCCGCTGGTGATGACGGGGATCAACGTCCTGGCGACGCTGACGGCGCGGAATTTCAGCCGTCGAGAGCGGGCTCAGGCGTTCGTCATTGCCGGCCTGTTCCTGTTGCTGCTCTACAGCGCGCCCTCCGCGCTGCTGATCTACTGGACG
>JAFUYV010000006.1 GCA_017476945.1 Fretibacterium sp. | reverse complement strand
ATCACGTACCACGAGGAGGGGCTTTACGTCGTGCAGTCCCAGGCCTACGGGCCGGAGGCGCGCGGCGGCAAGTCCAAGGCGGAGGTCGTCATCTCCCGCGAGCCCATCGACTACCCCAAGGTTATCGCGCCGAGCCTCCAGATTATCCTGACCCAGGCGGCGGCGGACGAGTTCGCGCGGGACACGCTGCCCGGCGGGCGCATCGTCTACGATGACTTCTTTGTGACGGACATCCCTGGCGTCAACACGGGCGGCGGCACCGAGGGGCACGACCATATCGACGCGCGCATCTACTCGCTGCCCATCGTGCGGACGGCGCGGGACAAGCTGGGCCGCGAGATCGTGACGAACATGGTGGCGCTGGGCTGCGTCGGCCGTGTGCTGGAGTTGGAGAAGATCGCCAACCCGGACTCGCTGCGGAAGGTCATCGCGGCGCACTTTCCCGTCCAGAAGATCGCGGACCTGAACGTCGCGGCCTTCGACGCGGGCTACACGGAGTTCAAGAACAGTCCTCTGCCGGACTGAGTCACTCAAGTACAGAGCCCTGGGGACACCCCGGGGTTCTTTTTTACTCGGCCGTCCCACGCTGGCTGGGGGCGCAGCCACAGTAATTCTGCCGGTAAAGCCCCAGCTCCCTTGAGCGTCTGAGGGAGCGTAGAAAACCGTCTCTCTTCCTCCAGATGCGCGGGCGCCAGGTCAGGCCGTGAGCCTTGGCGATGCTTTCCCCGATCGCGTTGATACGCCCCACGTCCTTGTGCGGGCTGATCGTCAGGCTGGTGCAGAGATAGGGGCAGCCCAGGCGAACCGCTGACTCTGCCGCTGCCCGTAGCTGAAGCTCAAAACATGCCGTACACCGGCGGCCGCCCTCCGGCTCCTCCAGAAGCTCCAGCCGGGCCATATGGTCCAGCCAGCCCTCCGGGGCGTAAGGGGCTTCCTCGACCGGGAGGGAGGTATGCCCCGCCAGGATATGCAGCGCGTCGAGGCGAAGGCGGTACTCCTCCTCCGGCTGGATGTTGGACCCGTAAAAGAACCCCGCCACCTGCCAGCCCTCCGCCTGCAGATCCTCAACGGGAATCGTCGCGTCCGGCGCGCAGCAGATATGGAGCAGTAAACGCTTGTCCGGCATCACAATCACCCCACAGGACACAAAATAAGGAGGCTCCTGTTGAGCCTCCCCTGCTTTTTTAAAATGGTCGGGACGAGAGGATTCGAACCTCCGACCCCCTGCACCCCATGCAGATGCGCTAGCCAGACTGCGCTACGTCCCGAACGAGACTTATTTTACCGCATTTCCTGAAAAGGTCAATAGTCGGGCATGGGAATATACCACCATTTTCCGGCGAGGGAGACGGCGGCGCGCCCCTCGTGAAAGTTGTCCGCGTGCTCTAAAAAGGGGGGGATGAGGATTGTCCCATCACTTCGCCGCCTGTAGCCCCAAAGCCCGGAGGGGGCTTGGTAGGGGACGGCGGGGGAGCTGGCTGCCGGGCCCGGCGCGGCGGACCGGGGGTCTGGGGCGTCTTCTTTGTCCGCGGCCTCGCGTCCCGTGGAGTCGATAAAGAACTTCCTTCCCCCCTGCTCAACGAGGGCGAACCCGTCCGAGAAGGGGCCGGCATGGTCAAAGGCCTGCCCATCGAACAGGGGCGCGATGTTGCGCCCGACGTATCCCCATTGGCCTGTAGCGCCGCACGCCGGGGCGAGCCCTTCACTGAAGGACTGGACGTCCAGAAAGACGGGGTTAGACATCCAGGCCCCCTGGCGGTCGATGTAGCCCCACCGTCCCCCGCTGGACGCGCAGGCAATTCCCTCTGAGAAGGGGATCACATCCTCAAAGGCGTAGGGGATAGCCAGTTCGCCCGACAGGGAGATAAAGCCCCACACCCCCCCGCGGCGCACGGCCCCCAGTCCCTCGGAGAAGTCCTTGACCGCCTCGCAGAACGGGGTGATAAACCATGTCCCATCCAACTTGACGAATCCCCAAAGCCCAGAGACAGCGACCCCGGCCAGCCCTTCACTGAACACCTTGCCCCCTGGCCCCGGCTGGAATCTCTGGGCGATGGCCATGCGCCCGCTCCCATCAATAAAGCCCATCCTTCCGTTCAGCACCACCGCTGCGCGGTCCTCGACGAAGGGACTGGCCTGGTCGAAGAATAGGTCGTAGACCCTGCGCCCCTTTTTGTCGATGAAGGAGCTGACTCCTCCCAGGGCGACGACGGCCCGTCCCTCGCTGAAGTCCCCGGCCAGGGCGAACTGCGGGCTGACGGCGAGCTTCCCCTGCTTGTCGACATAGCCCCACCGGTCCCCGGACAGGACGGCCGCCAGTCCCTCGCTGAAGCGCGATACGTAGTCGAACTGAGGAGGGATCACGACGCGTCCCTTTCCGTTGATGAAGCCCCAGCGGGGGATGGGCTCACCCACCGCGACGGCCGCCAATCCGTCGTGGAAGGGGGAGGCGTCCGCGAACTGCGGCTGGATGGCCCAGCGGCCCAGCGGGTCGATGAAGCCCCACAGCCCCCCGGAGCGCACGGCGGCCAACCCCTCGCTGAACGGTGAGGCCCGCTCCCAGACGGGCTGCAGGAACCATTCGATGCGGGCCGCCTCCGAGGGGAGGCTCAGGACGCACAGGAAGAGGAGGAGCACTTCCCAGCGTCTTCTGCATGGCGCGGCCATATCACGGTCCTGGCTCAAATCAGGGGAGCCTTGCGCCTCGGATGGGGCAGAATGTCCGGTGACATTTCCGACCAGAGCGTATAAAAGCCGTGCTCATCGGCCTCGTCCTGCGCGCCGAGGAAATCCAGCACGGCCTTCCCCGCCTGGCGAATGGCCTTTAGCTGCGCCTTCGACAGCCCGGCGTGGTTGAAGTTTCCCCCCGTGCCCGCGTAGACGGGCTCCGTGCGGCGCGGCCTGGGCTTGCGGCCGGGCATGAGGATAACCTGAATCGGCGCGGCCGCGAGCCTTGTCAGGCGCGTCCGTCCGGCCTCGTCCTTCTCGAACTCTGCGGAGAGGATGCAGGTCCGCTCCCGCGGCAGGGTGCGCTGGAAGGAGATGAAGTTCCCCAGGGACCACGCGACCGCGCGGGCCCGCCCATCCTCTCCGATGCGTATCTCGACAGGCTGAAGAACATGAGGATGGGTCCCGATCACGAGGTCGGCCCCCTCCGCCAGGGCTTGTTCCGCGGCCCGCCTCTGGCACGCGTTGGGCGTGTAATGATACTCATCGCCCCAGTGGAAACACGCAACGGTGATGTCCGGGCTCAGGCTCCTCGCGCGGGCCAGGCTCTCGGAGAGGGCGGCCTCGGAGATGACGTTGAGGTGAACATCGCTCGTCTTCGGCATCAGGTTGCTGCCATAGGTGTGGTTGACGAAGGCCCACCGAAGCCCATCCGCCTCTAGAAGGATGGCGTCGTTGGCGGGGATGTCTCCGTGCGGCGGGTTCCCCTCCGGGCGCAGGCCCAGCCCCGTCCAGGGGATCGCCTTACGGTCCAGGACCTCCGTTGTCCGGCGCGCGCCGCCGGGCCCACGGTCGAGGATGTGGTTGTTCGCCAGTGTCAAGAGGTCGATGTCCAGCGCCTTGAGGGCATCCGCTAAGGAGTCCGGAGTGTTGAACAGGGGATAGCCTGCGTACCCGCGCTCTCTCCCGGCGAACGTCGTCTCGAGGTTGCCGATGACGAACGCGCTGGCCAGCAGAGGCGCCACCCGGCGGAACTGCGGCGCGAAGTCCCACGTCCGCCCCTTCTTCTCCCGATGCTCCGCGGCCTCCAGTTGCTGCGCGTGGGCCATGATGTCCCCAATAAAAAGCGCGCGGGCCCGCTCGGCATACGCGGCCTGGGACGCAGCGGCGGTGCAGCACAGGACAACGAGGGCGATGGATGTTTTTTTCATGATATGCTGAACTGAGCCTCCTCAACGAATGTAAACAGGCGTCTGAAGTCCTCTCATAATAACACAGGACGCGGCGCGCCGCATCTGGCCCTGCGCGCGTCATACTCCGAACGTTCCGCCTCCCCTAAAATGGTGTATCATTAACAGCGCAGTCAGAAATCTTGGGAGGGTTTTTAGTGGTTCGTTCGTTTTCAAAAATTTTTGCAGGGGCGCTGCTCTTGCTCTTCGTCACGGCGGGGAGCGCCTGCCCCGCGCCACGCCAGCGCCAGGGTTTAAGGGTTCGTGAAAATTATGATGTCGTCGTCGCCGGGGGCGGCATGGGGGGGATTGCCGCCGCTATCCAGGCCGCGCGCCTTGGGGTGAGCGTGCTGGTTGTGGAGCCCAGCGATTGGATTGGAGGCCAGGCCACGGCCGCCGGGGTCTCGACGATGGACGACATGAGCCGCATCAAGAGCGGGCTCTACCTGGAGTTTTTCTCGCGGGTCAAGGCCTATTACGAGGCAAGAGGCAAGTCCGTCGGCACGTGCTACTGGGATGCCCGCAGCGTTGCCTTTGAGCCACACGTCGGTCAGGATGTGCTCCTCGAACTGGTGGACGAGGCGCGGGGGAGGGGCCGGAATGTCCTGGACATCCTCCGCCGCGCCTCGGTCACGGCGGTTCACAGAGAGGGGAAACAGGTGCGCGGTGTCACGGTACAATCCGCTGGCGAAACGTATAAGGTCGCCTGCAAGGTCCTGATCGACGCGACGGAGTATGGTGATGTCCTGCCCCTGGCGCGGGCGGCTTACCGCGCTGGCAATTCCTCCTCCCCCTTCATCAAACCCGACGCCATGATCCAGAACATCACCTGGGTCGCCGTCATTCGGAACTACAACGGCTTCATCCCCTCCCACCTGCGGCCCACGGCGCCCCTTCCCGGCTACGACCTGGCGAAGCGCAACTACGAGAGCTACGTCACGAAGGACGGTTTGGACTTCAAGGGCGTCTACCCTGTCCAGCTCCCCGTCAACTTCGTCTCGCATAACGCCTACCGCGGGCTTCCTGACTCGACGACCTACCGGATCTACGACGCCAGCCGTCAGAACTGGCCCTATATCTCCAAGACCGGCGTGAACTGGGGCAACGACTACCCTGGGACCTACGGCTGGGAGGGGCGGAGCGGCCTTCCGGTCGCCTACCTTGAGGACCCGGTGCTGAGGCTCCAGGTTGAGCGGGAGGCGCTGATCAAGACGCTTCATTTTATCTATTACGTGCAGAACGAGCTGGGGGAAAATTGGTCCGTGGCCGAGGATGAGTATCAGAACACCCTCCCCGCGGCGGCCTACGGGCTCCCGGAGGAGTGGCGGGAGATCGTCCGTCACATGCCCCCTATCCCCTACGTTCGGGAATCCCGCCGCGTCATCGGGGATTACACGCTGACCTCCGAGGAGCTGCTGCAAAACTCCCTGAGCTATCGTGACGGCCAGACCAGCCATGAGTTCTCCGACGCCATTGCCATTGGGGGCTACGTCCTTGACCTGCACGGGGCGGGCACGGATTCGGATATGGAGTGGCAGCTTAACGAAAGGGCGGCCTCCATACAGCTTAACCGCCCGAGGGGGCCGTTCCAGGTGCCTATGCGCATCCTCATCCCCAAGGATACGGAGGGGCTCCTCGCCGCTGAGAAGAACCTCTCCATGTCGCGCCTTTCCGCCGGGGCCCTGCGCCTCCAGCCCATCTGCATGATGACGGGGCAGGCTGCGGGCGCCCTCGCGGCCCTCTCCGTCCGGGATGGGGTCCGGCTCCGCGACCTTCCCCCGATCCGCGTGCAGTGGGCCCTGCTCAATGCGGGGGTTGCGCTCTCCCTCTGCAACTACGCCGATATCCCTCCAGAGCACCCTAATAACCGCAGCATCCAGCTGTCGAACCTCTACGGCCTGATCTCTCCGGAGAAATTTCCTCACGCGCCGTCCTATAACATCTCTGACCTGGACGACCCCGTCCTGGCGATGGCGATCATCAAGGGCGACGATAAAGGGGTGTTTGGGGCCGACAGGCTGGTTACAAGGCAGGAGGCCGTGGACATGATCGAGAAGGGCTGCTCGGCCATGGGGCTGTCCGGCATCGCTTTGCCCAGGGACAAATCGGATATGTTTATCTCCCGCGGAGATTTCGCCCAATGGTTGTGCGACGCTTTCTCCCTGTCCAATGCCACGCCCGCCAGGGGGAGCAGGACGCCGTTCCGCGCGTCGAGGAACCGCAACGCCCCTGCGGTGGAGGTGCTGGGCCCCCTCGGGGTGTTGGACGTCTACGGAAAGGACCCGGAGTTCCGCTTCGGCCGGCCGGTTTCCCGCGCCGAGGCCGCCGATATGCTGGTGCGGGCCATGGTCGCCACGCCCGTTCCCTCGGCATAAGGGGCGTAAGGAGGAGGATGAGCTTTGCAGAACTTCACGCTTGTAAATGGGCTTGAGGTCCCCGCCGTCGGCTTTGGCACTTACAAGGCGGCTCAGGGGGACAGCGCGGCGGTGATCTGTCAGGCCATTGAGGCAGGCTATCGCTATTTTGATACCGCCTCTTTTTATGGCACGGAGCCCGTTCTCGCTGAGGCAATCCGCCGAAGCGGGATCCCGCGCGGTGAGTTTCAGATCGCCTCCAAGCTCTGGAAGACGGAGATGGGTTATGAGGAGGCCCGCGTGGCATTTCAGAGGACCCTTGACGCGCTGGGGACGGACTACCTGGATGTCTACATGATCCATTGGCCTCTTCCAACGGTGGACTGCCAGGACTGGAAGGAACTGGATATCGAGACGTGGCGGGCGATGGAGGAGCTCTGCCAGCAGGGAAGGATACGGGCCCTGGGTGTCAGCAACTTCCTTCCTCATCATCTGGAGAACATCATTCGCAGGGGGAGGATCATGCCCGCGGTGGTCCAACTGGAGTTCCATCCCGGTTACGCGCAGGAGGCGGCTGTGCGCTATGCCCAGGCGCATCACATTCTGGTGCAGGCATGGAGCCCTATCGGCCGAGGCCGGGTGCTTGATGACCCCTTGGTCGTGGAGCTGGCGGAAAAATATGGGGCAACGCCGGCACAGATCTGTCTGCGTTTCGCCCTTCAGAAGGGGGTTATGACAATCCCCAAAGCGTCCTCATTGAAGCGGATGCGTGAGAACCT
>JAFUYV010000072.1 GCA_017476945.1 Fretibacterium sp. | reverse complement strand
GCGGCGAGAGCAACGACCTCTGGAAACAGCCGGCTCAGACCGCCGAGGGGGTCGCCGCGATCCGCAAGGCTGAGAGCATGAAGGCCGCGGAGCACCTGGGGATTCAAGATATTGACTTCTGGGGACTGGAGGACTACCCCATTCGGCTGGGGGCGCAGGAAGAGGATCGCATGTTGATGATTATCCGCTCCTTCCGGCCGGACATCATCCTGACGCACGACAAAAACGACGTCCTCAATCCCGACCACAACAGCGTACACAGTTTCGTCTGGCGGCTGAGCATCATGAGCAATTCCAGCGGCGTGGAGACGGAGGGGTTCAAGGCCACCCGGCAGATGAGGCTATACGGTTTTGAGCCGCACCAGACCGAGTTGAGCGGCTTTGTACCAGGCAGCTTTATCGACATTTCCGATGTTTATGAGCAGAAGGTCGCCGCCATGCAGTGCTTCCAGGCGCAGAAGCACCTCATCAAATATTATACGGACCGGGCGGCGATGCGCGGCAATCATGCAAGGCGTCTCTCCGGGGACAGCTCCATCCAATACGCTGAGAGCTTCGCCAACTTCTTCCCCGTTGTGGACGGGGAGTTCCATTGAGGACGAAGCGTGTGAAGGAATGAATTTTAGCCGTCCTGAAGCGGCTGATAATAATGAAGGGGGAACAGATATGAAAAAGGTTTTTGGTATTCTGGTGGCCTTGTGCGCGCTTCTGGCCTGCGTGGGCGCGTATGCTGAAGCGGCGTGGAAACCCGCCGAGACGATTGTGATCGACGTCGCCTTTGCCGCCGGCGGGGACACGGACTACAACGCCCGGGCCTACGCGGACAAGCTGAGCTCCATCCTGGGCGTGCCTGTCATCGTCAGCAACGTGACCGGCAGTAATGGCGCTATCGCCTCCGAGGAGGTCAAGAACGCCAAGCCAAACGGCTACACCGTGCTTTTCACCCAAACGTCCTTCGTCCTCAACAACGTCTCCGGCATGACGGATTACGGCATTGAGGCGTTCAAGCTGGCGTGCGTGGCGGGGAGCAGCAGCGGGTGGCTGATCATCAGCGAGAAGGACTCCGGCATCAAAACACTCCAGGATCTGATCCGCGTCTCCAATGAAAAGCTGCTCACCTTCGGCGGGTCTACGGGCGCTTCCGGCTCCGCCATCGGCGAGATGCTCAACCAGAAGGGCGCCAAGCTGAACGTCGTGGACTACGGCAGCGCGACCAACAAGGTGGCTGGCGTCCTGAGCGGCAATATCGCGGCCTCCGTTATTCCGATTTTAACCGCGTGGCCCTACGTGCAGAGCGGGGAGTTTATCCCCCTGGGCCTGACCGAGTATCAGCGCAACAGTTGTTTCCCGGACGTGCCGACCTGTATCGAGCAGGGCGTGGACGTGGCGTTGCCCACCTACTATTTCTTCGCCTTCCCGGCTGAGACGCCCGACGAGGTTGTGGAGACCTTCGCGGACGCCTGCCAGCAGATTTACGAGTCCAAGGAGTACAAGGACCTGCTGCTCAACACCTACTCCCAGAATCCGTTCTTCGCCCGCGGCGAGGAGGCGTACAAGCTCCTGGAGGGCGTGGCGGCAACTTGCAGGGATCTCGATTTCTAAGTTTTCATAACCGAATTGGCCGCGGAACCCCAGGAGATGGCGATCCGCGGCTTTGATTTTTGAGAAAGGACGGAACGCCGTGAAAAAACAGGCAAAGATTGATATCCTCTCCGCTGTGCTGGCTATTGTGTTTGGCGCGGCGGTGTATTTTTTCAGCGGAAGCATCGTGCTCAGGAAAAAGGGCGGCGACATTGGCTCCGCGTTTATGCCGCAGCTTATCGCCGGCCTGATGATCTTCCTCGGCCTGCTGCTCCTGATAAAGACAGTGGCGGCCATACGAAGGCATCCCAGCCCTGAGGAGGCGGAAAAAACGACGTCCGGGGAGTGGGTTCCGGTACTGTCCAGCTTTATCAATTTGATTGTCTATTCGCTGCTCTTCCGGCCCGCAGGCTTTCTCATCAGCTCGTTTATCTACCTGGTTGCGCAGATGGTCATCATGAGCCCCAGGGATAAATTGGGCGCTAAATCCGTCGGACTGTGGACGTTGATCGCGGCGCTCACCTCGGCGGCGGTGTACCTTATCTTCACAAAGGCGTTCACCTTGCCGCTGCCCTCCGGCATCTTTGGCTAAACACGGCTGGAAAGGAGCCTCTTCATGACTGGATTCCTCGCGGTATTCCATCCCGGCACCCTGTTGTTAATCCTGCTTGGCTGTATTGTCGGCATTATCTTTGGCGCGGTCCCCGGCCTCAGCGGGACCCTGGCGGTTGCCCTGTGCCTGCCCTTTACCTACTCCATGAACAGCGTGGACAGCGTCTCCGTCCTGCTGGCTCTGTATTTGGGCGGCGTGTCCGGCGGGTTGATCGCGTCCGTGCTGCTGCGTATCCCCGGAACCCCGGGCTCCGTCGCCACCATCTGGGACGGCGGCAAGATGGCGGAGAACGGCGAGCCGCATCGCGCGCTGGGTATCGGCATCACCTACTCGCTGATCGGCAACCTGTTCGGCGTGTTCTGCATGGCCTTCATCTCCCCGCAGATTGCGTCCTTTGCTCGCAAGTTCGGCCCCTGCGAATACGCGGCCGTGATCTTCTTCGCGCTGACGCTGATCTCCAGCCTATCCGACGGAGACATGCTGAAAGCGCTGATCTCCGGCTGCGCGGGGTTAATCTTCGCGATGGTGGGCGTCGCGCCCATGGATAACGTCCGGCGTTTCACCTTTGGCGTGCCGGACCTGAACAGCGGCTTTGCCCTGATCTCAATGATGATCGGCTTCTTCGCCATTACCGAGGTGGTCTCCGGCGCGGTGGACGCCCGCAAAGGCAACGTGCAAAAGGCGGCGCTTGCGGGCCGCATCAAAGGCCTGGGCTTTACGCTGAGGGAGTTTGCGGCGCAGATCTGGAACACTATCCTCGCCTGTGTGGTTGGCCTTGGTATTGGCATCCTGCCCGGCATCGGCGCCTCATCGGCAAATATCATCGCCTACGTGACCTGCAAGTCCGCCTCGCGGCATCCCGAGCGTTACGGTACGGGCTCCATGGATGGGATCATCGCCTCCGAGGCGTCCAACAACGCCTGCTGCGGCGGCACGCTGATCCCGCTGATCTCCCTTGGTATTCCTGGCGACGCCTGCACCGCGATCCTGCTGGGCGGCCTCATGATCCACGGCGTCGTCCCCGGCCCTCAGATGTTCCAGAACAACGGCGACCTGATCAACGCCATGATTGCCGCTATGATTGTGGCCAGCATCCTGATCTTCCTGCTCCAGATAGGCGCGACCCGTTTCTTTGTGCGGATGCTGTCCCTGCCGAAGAATATCCTGCTCTCCATTGTGGCGTGCCTGTGCGTCGTGGGCGCCTTCACGAACAACTCCCGCATTTTTGACGTTTACTCGATTTTGCTCTTTGGGTTCATCGGCTTCCTTTTCCGTAAGCTGAAGATCCCGGCAGCGCCCTTTATGCTTGGTTTTGTGCTTGAGAATTATTTTGAGACCTATTTCCGCAGGGCCATCGCGACCTACGCGGGCGACCTGACGATCTTCTTCACGCGGCCCATCAGCGCGGTGTTTATTATTGTGGGCATCGCGTCCATGATCTGGAGGCTGGCGAGAAGCGTCCGCGGAGGCAAGGCCCCCGTATCCAGAAGGGACTAATCCCCAGGAGGAGGAATAAGACATGATAAACCCCTGCGCTCCATTGTTGCCGGCAGAAATTCTTGAACGGGCAAAGAAATTAAACGTTCCCCTGTTGCTTGACGGTGTGAAGGCGGCGAAGATTGACATCCCTGGCGGCGGCTGCATGGCGGCGGCCATCAACCCGGTTGTTCGGGGAATGAGGGTCGTCGGCACGGCGATGACGGTGGAGACCGACAACGGCGACAATTTCCCCATCCACGTCGCCAGCTATTCCATTCAGGAGGACGGCTACGTCATGGTCATTGACGGCAAGGGCTACGACGGGCGCGCCTACTTTGGGGATCTGATCATGGGCGCGTGCCAGGCCGCTGGTTTTGCGGGGATGGTGGTGGATGGCTATACCCGCGACCGGGATGGGAACATCGATCTGGGCTTCCCCGTGTACAGCCGCGGCTTCATGCCCCGCGGGCCCATCAAGCAGGATGAGGGAAACATCAACACCGTTATTCAATGCGGCGGGGTGACGGTTGCCCCGGGTGATTTAGTGGTCGGAGATTCTGACGGAGTGTGTGTCATCCCCAGGCAATACATCGAGCCCGTGCTGGCCGAGGCCGAGAAGAAGCAAAGCTACGAGGAGAACCGTGAAAAGACCATCGCGGCCTACCGGAAAGCCAAGGCCGAAGGAGGGGAGTTGCCTCAGCTTGCCCCGCAGTGGGTGCTGGATATGCTAAAACGTTAAGACATCTGTATAACTGTGGCAGCAGTTTCCAACTTAAGTTGGGAGCTGCTGTTTTTTTTGCAGCTCCATTCCCGACAGGTGAACGGGGACGCGTCCTCAAGCCCGGCAGAAAACCCGTTGAGCGGGCGTGCCCGCTCTATATCGGGTCGTCCTTTTCTTGTTATAATAGGAAAAAGATTCGGTGAATCGGAGGTTTTGTGATGGCAGGAATCAAGTTTCGCAACATCTCCTTTGCCTACGGCGAGAAGCAGATATTGAAGGACTTCTCGCTGGAGGTGGAGGACGCGCAGATCCTGTGCCTGCTGGGGCCGTCGGGGTGCGGCAAGACGACCCTGATGCGCTGTCTTTTGGGGCTGAACCGGCCCTCGTCCGGCGAGATCTGGTTGGGCGACAAGTGCCTCTTCTCAAAGGACAGGCGCATCAACGTCCCGCCGGAGCGAAGGGGCATTGGCGTCGTGTTCCAGGACTACGCCGTGTGGCCGCACATGACGGTGATGGAGAACGTCTGCTATCCCCTGAAGAAGCAGCGCCTCGCCAGGGATGAGATGGAGAGGAAGGCACGCTACGCTCTGGAGCAGGTCCGCATGGGCGGCTACGCGCCCTATCTGCCCAGTCAGCTCTCCGGCGGCCAGCAGCAGCGCGTGGCCATCGCCCGCGCCCTGGTCAGCTCCGGCGAGGTCATCGTGATGGATGAGCCCATCACGAACCTGGACGCCAAACTCCGCGAGGAGATGCTCGCCGAGATCCGCCAGATCCAGAAGGACATCGGCACGACGGTCCTCTACATCACCCACGACCAGGAGGCGTCGCTCCAGCTCTGCGACAAGATGGCGATCATGGACGCGGGAGGGGCGCTGTGCCAGATCGGGACGGACGAGGACATCATCCTCCGCCCGGCGGAGCGCTTTGTGTTCGAGTTCATCGGCGTGTCCAACTTTTTCACCCTGACCCGCACCGGGGGCGCCTGGTGCTTCTACGGCCGCGAGGACTGGCCGTACCAGGGCGGGGTCCCGGCGGAGTTCGAGGGCGCGGGCCGCGTGGACATGGGCGTCCGGCCCAACGGAATTGTCTTTGACGACAACTCGCCCATCCGGGGGACCATCCGGAGAAGCGTGTTCCTGGGCAGCGAGTACAACCTGTTCGTGGACGTGGACGGCCGCGAGGTCCGCGTTCAGCGCAGCGCGTTTGAGGGCACGGGCGGCGTCCAGGAGGGCGCGGAGGTCGGCCTGGCCTTCCTGAGCCCGAAGTTCTACCCGGTTAAACAGACTGAACAAGGCCCACACCGTGAACGAAATCAGGAGGTGGCGTAAATGTCGTTATTCCGCAGACGCAGGGGCGGCGCGGATCTGGCTGCCCTGGAGGGGAAACGCCTGGGCGTGGACGGCCTTATGACGGGCCTGAGTTTCGTCCTGCTGTTCATCATCGTCGTCATCCCTATCTTCATGATTGTCTACAACGCATTCTTCTATGAGGGCAAGTTCGACCTCAGCCTCTTCACCTCCGTCATCTTCGACAGAGAGAACCTCAAGGCTATGGGGAACACCATCATCATCGCCCTGGCGGTGACGGTGTTCGGCACCATCATGGGGCTGTTCTACGCCTGGTTGCTGGGCCGCAGCGACATCCCGGCCAAGGGCTTCATGCGGGCGCTGTTCACCATCCCCTACATGTTCCCGCCCTTCTTCGGGGCCATGGCCTGGGACCTGCTGTTCTCCGGACGGGCGGGATACATCAACCGCTGGCTGATGCAGCTGTTCCACCTGTCCTCCGCACCATTCAACATCAATACGGTCTGGGGCATCGTCTTCGTTGAAGTCATCTACTTCTTCTCCTTCGTCTACAATCAGGTGGTTGCAGCCCTCGAGCGC
>JAFUYV010000071.1 GCA_017476945.1 Fretibacterium sp. | reverse complement strand
GTCCGCGCTGACCTCGATGGTCCCCGCGAGGGCATCCGCAGCCACTTCACTGGTCTTCTTCAGTACGGTGACGTCAGCGGTCGATGTGACCTTTGCGCCACCGGGCACCGGGTCGAGCGTCGTGTCGGCGAGCTTCTTGGTTGTTGGCACGTCAACATCGAGGCTCTCCGCGGCGACAGGCGTGCTCCCCGTCTTGATGTCAAGGCCGATGTCGCCCACAGCGGGCTTCTTAAGCTTCACGAGGAGATGGTGATAATTGGAGCCGTCTTTCAACTCCACGTAGTAATCCGTGCCCGCTATCGTGAGTCCAGTGGGGTCAACGCCGCTAGTCGCATTCGTTCCATCAGATACCAGAGAGAGCTTGATAGCATTAGCCGTCGCCCCCGAAAAAACCAGTTTATCAGACGCAGTGGCTCCCGTGGCAACTACTTCGATAGCATTACTGGCATTTACTAGACTTGTCGTGGGCTTCTTATTAGTCCAGTCGCTGGGATCCATCGCAGTAGTTGTCCCAGTGAGTCCCTCTGTATTGACTGTAATTTTAGCCAGTTCAACGCCAACCTTCTCAATCGACGTTGCCGGGACTATTGCCTGCCCCTCCGCGACGCTAATTTCCACAGTCGCCCCCAACGCGCTCCCGGCACTCAAGGCCAAGGCCAAGAGCGCCGTCAAAAATACCAACATATGTTTCTTCATCCTGTTTTACCTCCAAAGTAAAATCTCTAAGCCTCCTGAAACTTCACGCACCCTCGTTCAAAAATCCGCTCCTCCGGCGCATCCCCCCTCTCGCTTCACAGCTCCTCCGCCTTCGCCGTTGTGAGGACAGCGAAAACAGGGGCCCGTGTCCTTCATGGAATTTTGCACAAAAATCCCATGTGTCCACGCGACCCCTGTTAAAAGCCTCAGCCTATGTTATAATAAGCATAAGCAAGGGCGGGCCATCATCAGATGGTCGTGTGGACATTATGATTTGCCAAGACGTAGTGTAGCACAACGCCCCTGCTTTTTCCAGTGGGTCAGAGAGGAGAGCGGCCGGGAGAACCCGCCGCTCTTCGCGTCTTCAGAAGCCCCGCGTTTCAGTGGGTTTCGTCCGTTATCCTGTTGTCCAGGGCAGGCCCCGGCGCGCTCGATGCCCCGCTGGAGAGGATGAGGGTGTTGGCGGGGAAGGTCAGACGGCGCTTTGAGCACGAACAACCGGCGCCTCAGCATGACGGCCACGTCTCTATGGCCGTCCTTGAAGACGGAGGGGCGAACAGCCGCATAAGCGTAACTTATCCATAGCCCCCAAAACTCGAATTGTTCTTTTGCCCAAAGTGCGTTAAAGTAAGCTTTATACGGAAAGGAGGCCGAAACCGGTGGCGATATCGGAGTTTGCGAAGGAGTATCACGAGAGGATGTTTCCCGGTTATCAGTCGAAATTTCTTGAGACGGACCCGGAATTCATTGAGCGTTTTGACAACTTCGCCTTTGACGAGGTGGTGAATCAGGACGATCTCGACGGAAAGACGCGCTTCATGGCCATTCTGGCGACGCTGCTGGGCTGTCAGGGAATTGATGAGTTCCGCGCGATGGTCCCGGCGGCGCTGAACTTTGGCGTGACGCCCGTGGAGGTTAAGGAGATCGTCTATCAGGCGGTGGCGTATCTCGGCATCGGCAGGGTGTTGCCGTTCCTGAAGGCGGTGAACGAGGCGCTGACGGAGAAGGGCGTGAGGCTGCCCCTCGAGCCGCAGGCCACGACCACGGCGGAGAACCGGCGCGAGGCCGGCACGCAAGCGCAGGTTGACATCTTTGGCGACAGCATGAGGGACTTCTGGAGGTCCGGGCCGGAGGAGAGCCGCCACATCAACCTGTGGCTGGCGGACAACTGCTTTGGGGACTACTACACGCGCGGGGGGCTGGATTACAGGCAGCGGGAGATGATTACGTTCTGCTTCCTGGCCGCGCAGGGCGGGTGCGAACCGCAGCTCACCAGCCACGCGGGGGCGAATATGCGCATCGGCAACGACAAGGCGTTTCTCATCAAGCTCATCTCTCAGTGCCTTCCGTTCATCGGCTATCCGCGCAGCCTCAACGCTCTGCGCTGCGTCAACGAGGCCGCGAATAAACAGAAAGGGGCATGACGATGAGCAGGACATAGCCGATTGCGGGTGTGGGCGGCGGTTGAGCGTCTGAGGCCCGCGCCGCGAACCAGAGGGGGCTTGACCGGCAGCCGCAGCCGTCTGCTACAATTTATTTATTGAAACTTACCTTCTCGAGGAGGAATGAAGCATGACAGTTCAGGCACGTTTTTTTCTCGCTACAGTGTTGGCGCTGGTCCTCGTGATGGGGGGCAGCCTCGCGGCCTTTGCCGCACCCGCGCTGGAACATCAGACGGACAGCGGCTCCGCCCCCGCGGTCTTCATGACCACGGACATCAGCCCGAAGGGGCTCATGGCAGTTTACGAGGCCCTGAAGTGGACGCCCTCCGGCAAGGTGGCCGTCAAGCTCAGCACCGGCGAGCCGCCAGCGAGCAACTACCTCCGCCCGGAGCTCATCAAGGATCTGGTGCAGCACGTCAACGGCGTCATCGTTGAGTGCAACACCGCCTACAACGGCTCCCGCGCCGAGTCCGCCATGCACAGGCAGGTGGCGAAGGATCACGGGTTCACCGACATCGCGGACGTGGACATTATGGACGAGGAGGGGTCGATCGAGCTTCCGGTCGCGGGCGGCAGGAACATCAAGGGCAACCTGGTGGGGGCGCACTTCAGGAATTACGGTTCCTTCCTTATCCTGAGCCACTTCAAGGGGCATGCGATGGCCGGCTTCGGCGGGGCTATCAAGAACGTCTCCATCGGCATCGGGTCCCGGACGGGCAAGAACCGCATCCACTCCGGCGGCAGGAGCGACACCAGCCCCTGGGGGTGGGACCAGGATCCCTTCACCGAGGCGATGGCCGAGGCGTGCAAGTCCGTCTCCGACGCGCTGGACAACGGGAAGAAGATCGTCTATATCAACGTCATGAACCGTCTGAGCATCGACTGCGACTGCAACGGCAATCCCGCCGAGCCCGACATTCACGACATCGGCATCCTGGGCTCCACCGACCCCGTCGCGCTGGATCAGGCGTGCATGGACCTGATTAACGTGGCGGAGGGCAATAAGTCCTTTGTCGAACGCGTGGCGAAGCTCCGCGGTATTCACGTACTGGAGCACGGCGAGGCCATCGGCCTGGGGCAGCGGTCCTATCGCATGATCGCTCTGGACAGATAGAGGGGAAAAATGCGATGAGGCGCGCAATTTTTGTCCTGACGTTTTTGATTTTGGCGGCCGGCGCCGCGAAGGCGGCGGGGAGCCCCAGGGCCCTTGTAGCCGTGTTCTCCAGGGCCGATGAAAATTACAACGTTGGTTTTATCGAGGAGGGCAACACGCGCGTCGTCGCCGGGATGATAGCGGAACGGACCGGCGCGGATCTGTTCGAAATTCGCGCGGCGAGCCCCTATCCCAGGAATTACAAGGAGTGTACGGAGGCCGCGCAGAAGGAGCTGAGCGCGAATGCCCGTCCCGCGCTGGCCGAGGACAAGGATATCTCCGGCTACGACACCATCTTCCTCGGCTACCCCATCTGGTGGGGCGAGCTGCCGATGGCCGTCTACACCTTCCTTGAGGCGCACGACTTCAAGGGCAAGACCGTCGTCCCCTTCGCCACCCACGAGGGCAGCGGGATGGGGCGCACGGAGGGGTCGTTGAGGCGGGCGCTTCCCGGGGCGAAAATTCTCAAGGGGCTGGCTATCCGCGGCGCGACGGCCCAAAACTCCCGCGACCAGGCCCGCAAGTCCGTCACATCGTGGCTGAGCGGGCTGGGATTTTGAGACGTTCTGAAATAGTGCCGCCATTCTCCGGGGAAGTGCGGGCCGGCGTGTGCTTCCCCGGATTTTGTTATCGAGAGGCTGTTCATGCTTTACATTCTGCGAAGGGAATTTATCTATCTCTGGTACTACTCCATCGTCCAGTTTGAGCAGATATTCAGCTACTGGCTCATCGGTGTCCTGATTGGCTCGGTGATCTCCGTCTTTGCCAAGGACAAAATCCACGGCTCGCTGCGCGAACTCGGCAATAAGAGGTTGGGGGCCCTGGGCGTGGTCCCGGCAAGCGCGCTGGGCATCGCCTCGCCCCTGTGCATGTACGGGACCATCCCCATCGCCGCCTCGCTCTCCCGCCAGGGGATGCGCGATGATTGGCTGGCGGCCTTCATGATGAGCTCCATCCTCCTGAACCCGCAGCTCATCGTCTACAGCTCCGCGCTGGGGACGACGGCCCTGATGGTGCGCGTCGTCTCCTGTTTTCTCTGCGGCGTTGCGGCCGGACTGCTGGTGCGGCTGTTTTATCAGGGCAGGGGCTTCTTCAACTTCTCCGGCTTTGACGAGCTTCAGAGCCATGACACGGACCCGAATATTTTCCTTCGGCTTCTCAAGAATATTGGCCGTAACATCCGGGCGACGGGGCCGTGGTTCTTCCTTGGGATATTGCTCTCCGCGATGTTCCAGCGTTATGTCTCCGCGGAGGACTTCACCCGCCTCTTTGGGGGAAAGAACGAGGGCTTTGGGGTGCTGATGGCGGCAACAATCGGCGTCCCGCTTTACGCCTGCGGCGGGGGGACCATCCCGCTGCTTCAGGAGTGGCTGTGGCGGGGCATGACCATGGGCGGCGCGGCGTCCTTCATGCTGACGGGGCCGGCCACGAAGATAACGAACCTCGGCGCGCTGAAGATCGTCCTTGGGGCGAAGCATTTTATCCTCTACCTGCTGTTCGTGATGGGCTTCTCCCTTGTGACGGGGCTTGTCGTTAACATGCTGGTTTAATACACAGGAGGCGAGGCTATGGCGTCACGAATGTTAAGGCCGGTTATAGACATGGCGATGACCGTCCTGCTCCTGCTCTCAATGGCCTATGAACTGGTCGGGCCGCCCTTTGCCCGGCTTCTGGAAGGGACCCTGGGCCTCAGCGTCGACGAATACGAGCTTGGCCCCGTCATGCACGAGTGGCTGGGGATCACGCTCATCGCCCTCTTTTTCTGGCACCTGTGGCTCAACCGCTACTGGCTTAAAAATCTCTTCAAGGGCCGGTACAACGCGACGCGTGCCGTGCTGTCGGCCGTCAATATCCTGCTTATTCTGGACGTCGCTTTTCTTCTGGCCAGCGGGCTGATGATGGCACGGAGCCTGCCGGTGATCGACGTCCCCGGAGGCATGGCGTTTGCCCGCACGGCGCATATCCTGGCCTCTTATTGGGGGTATGTCATCATGAGCTTCCACATCGGGCTTTACTGGCACGTCATGAACGCCATGATGTTCCGCCGCTCATCTTCAGCGTCTCCCTCGCCGCTTCGGCGCGCTCTGCCCCACGCCGCCGCCCTTGTGTTGATGGCCTTCGGACTTCGTGCCCTGATGAAGCGCCAGATTGGGGAATATCTGTTCCTGGTGTCGGAATTCGTGTTCTTCGACTTTGAGGAGCCGATATTTTATTTCTTCCTGGATTACATCGCGGTGATGATTCTTTTTGCCTGCCTGGGGCATTATTTAATCCTGCTGTTCCGCAGGCTGAAAATTTAGGAGGTGCGTCTGCAATGAATTGGTCCGGCATCATTATTGGAGTCATGACGTTTCTCATCATCGGGGTCTTTCATCCCATCGTGATTAAGTGCGAATATTACTTCACCGACAGGGTGTGGCCGGTCTTCCTTGTCCTCGGCCTTGCCTGCGGCGGCGCGTCGCTGCTGGCCGCGCATCACCTTGTCTCCAGCTTGTTGGGGGTCCTGAGCTGCGTGCTGCTGTGGTGCGTCCGCGAGCTGAAGGAGCAGAGGCAGCGCGTAGAAAAGGGCTGGTTCCCCCGGAACCCCAAACGCGCACACCAGCCGAACGGAAGACCGGAGCCTCGAGAGGACTCATTTTAGCGGCGAGGGAATAGGGATCGCTTCAGCGTGTCCATCAAAGGCGTTTTGGAGGTCGACGGTCAATGCCTGCCGCGGAGGTCCGCGCCCGGCAAGACGGGAGACTTCTCTTTCGTTTGCCCCTGGAACATTCCTGTTCCCCTCGGGACTTTATCAAAACCCATCTCGCACATTTTGGAGAAGAATATGGGGGAGCAGCGCTTTCCTTCAAAACATCGGGGATAGATCGTTTACGGGAAACCGTCGTCTTCAACTTCGCCATTTGACTTGAAGATGGCCCAAATAAGTTAAACTTATCAATAAGCCCTGAAAATGGAATTGCTCTTTAGCGAGAAGCGCGTTAAAGTAAGCGCAGCCAATGAAAGTTGTCGCGGATATCCTTCCCGGTGCGGTGAACGAAAGGAGTTTAATCGCCATGGCTGCTGGTGAGAAAAAAGAACTGAGCGTCTTCCCCATTGGAGAGAAGAACGACGCTTACGCGCAGTATTTTGACGGGCAGAGCTACCTAAACATGCTCTCCCTGGAGCAGGTTGTCGTTGGCAACGTCACCTTTGAGCCGGGGTGCCGGAACCATTGGCACATCCATCACGCGCAGAGCGGCGGCGGACAAATGCTGCTTGTCACCGCGGGGCGCGGATGGTATCAGGAGTGGGGCGAGGAGGCCAGAGAGCTTCACCCCGGCGATGCCGTCAACATCCCGGCTAACGTGAAGCACTGGCATGGCGCGGCGGGGAACGCATGGTTCCAGCATCTCGCGATCGAGGTCCCTGGCGAGGGCACGTCGACGGAATGGCTCGAGCCCGTCTCACCTGACGAGTACGCAAAGTTGAGATAGAGGATAGTGGCAATGGCGGAGTTGATCGTCTTTTTCTCGCGTGAGGGCAACAATTATGTCAACGGTTCGGTTAAGAACCTTCCCACCGGCAACACCGAGGTTGCGGCGGGCTTTATCAAAGAGATAACGAGAGCGGCGCTGTTCAAGCTGGAGCCGGTCAAGCCCTATGCCCTGGACTACACAGAGTGTACCAACGAGGCCAGGCGCGAGCTGAACGAGAAGGCCAGGCCGGAGGTGAAAGCGTACCCCGCCACGCTGGACGGCTGCGACGTGATCTATCTGGGCTATCCAAACTGGTGGGGGACGATGCCGATGTGCGTGTTCACGTTCCTGGAGCGTTTTGACTTTACTGGCAAGACCATCAAGCCCTTCTGCACCCACGAGGGCAGCGGCATGGGGCACAGCGAGGCGGACATTCGCCGCGCCTGTCCGGGGGCGAAGGTCGAGAAGGGCCTTGCACTTCACGGAGCGGACATTGCCCAGGCGCGCGGCGCCATTGAAAACTGGCTGAAACGGTAAAATTAGTGGCGTTGTCAACGCCGCGGCCCACTAAAAAGCCGGACAGCCCCAGGCTGCCCGGCCATGTTTTTTGCGTCTTATTTCTTCAAATGCTTATCGAAGAAATCGACGATGATCTTCATCACAGGCTCCTGGACCCAATGGGGCCCGCCATGGGTCGCGCCCTCGACCACATACCGCTCCGACTCAATGCCCTTCGCCCGCAGCGCCTGGAAGAGCAGGTCCGTCTGACTGGGGGAGACAAGCGTGTCCGCCGTGCCGTGCATCAGCAACATGGGAGCGGACTTCTCAGTGATGTAGTTGATGGGGTTGGCCTTCGCCGCGTCCTCGGGATGGGCGTTGATGCCCCCGTCCTTGCCGCCGAACGTCGGCGTCCCCAGCACCCACAGCGCCTCGGTAGCTCCCGCAGAGCGGTGCTCCTCCTGAACCTTCTCGGAGTAGTCCGCGCCGATCAGGGTCAAGTCCGAAAGGCCGTAGATGTCCGCCGCGCACAGGACGGAGCTGGACTGATCCAGATACTCCCCCTTGTCGAACTCCGTGCTGCCGCTGGTCACGCCCGTAAAAGCCGAGAGGTAGCCGCCCGCGCTGTTGCCCAGGACGCCCACACGCTCAGGGTCGATGTTGAAGCGAGAGGCGTGAGCCCTTAACCAGCGGATGGCCGATTTCACGTCCTCAAGCGGCTGGGGGAAGCGTCCGTTGGGCGCGACGCGGTACTCGACGCTGGCGACGACGTAGCCGTTCCCGGCCAGCTCCATCCGCTGCTGGATCCAGTTTGTGCGCGGGGCCATGATGAAGCCGCCTCCGGTCACGAACACGATAAGCGGCAGGGGCTTGCCGCTCCTCGGCTGCAACACGTCCATCGCCAGCGTGTAGGTCGAAACCCCGCGCCCTGCCCCCTGCGCGAAGACGATGCCCTCCGCCATCGTGATCTCGCCGTTCACGAGCTCCACGCTGAGTTTCTTGCTCTCGGCCTTTTCCGCCGCGCCGGCCGGCAAGGCAAGAAGCCCCGCCAGCGCCATGCCTAACAACAAGCCTTTTCCGCACATCCTCAAAACAGACACCTCCGTCAATTTTCTCTTACAGATAATCATATCACGCCCGCAACGCGGGACAGGGTTAGCGGGTTTCAGCCGTCCCTTTCCACACCATGCAGCGTGGGAACTGAGAATCATCCATAAACGCTTCCACAAAGGAAAAGTCTCCAAAGCGGGCATGACGCAGCGCCTTCGCCTGGCGCACGTCCCCCACCTCAAGGATGAGGAACCCGCCGGGCCTGAGCCAGCGGGGCACATTCCGAAAGAGCGCCCGATAGAGGGCCATGCCATCCGGCCCGCCATCCAGCGCCTCGTGGGGCTCGTGGTCGCGCACCTCACGCATAAGGCCGGGGATGTCCCCCGTCGGGATGTAGGGCGGGTTGCTGATGACGAACGCGCATCGCTCGTCCCCGGCAAGCGAGATGTCCTCCGGCGTCTCGGAGCGGATCAGGCGCGCGCGGGCCTCCAGGCCGTAGCGGCTCAGGTTCTCCTGCGCATATTCCAGGGCCGCGGGGCTTCGCTCCACCATCAGCGCGGAGGCCTCCGGGAACTCCAGCAGAAGCGTTGCGGCAATACAGCCGCTCCCCGTGCCCCAGTCCAGGAACGTAAAAGCATCGGGCGGAGGAGAAGGGACGAGGGACAGGGCTGCCCTGACGAGCGTCTCCGTGTCCCGGCGGGGGATGAGGACGCCTGGCCCGACGCGGAAGTCCCGCCCCCAGAACGGGGCCTCACCCAGGATATATTGCAGAGGCTCTCCTGCCTCCCG
>JAFUYV010000070.1 GCA_017476945.1 Fretibacterium sp. | reverse complement strand
TCACCCAGGCCGACGCCCGCACCAACACCTACCCCGTGACGGCCGTCATGCCCCAGCAGAAGGATGTGAACTTCCTGCCCGGCATGGCCGTGATCGTGGAGGTGAACTTCCGCCCCGGCGACGCGGCGAAGCCCGACGGCAAGTACGCCGTCCCCGCAACGGCGATCTTAAACGGGGGAACGGACGAGAACTTCGTCTGGCGCTATGAGGAGGGCGCCGTGCGCCGCGTCCCGGTCAGCGTCGGGGCCCCACGCAGCGACGGCTCGCTGGAGGTGGCGGGACCAGACCTGCGCGACGGGGACATCATCGTCACGGCGGGCGTCCACTTCCTGCGCGAGGGCCAGAAGGTACGCTTAATGGAGGCGAGACCGTAATGGACATCGCGCGGGCAAGCGTCAAGCGCAAGACGGTCGTCCTCTTCCTCTGCGCCCTGACCGCGATTGCGGGCATCATCGCGTACTTCCAGATCGGCAAGCTGGAGGACCCGGCCTTCACCATCAAGACGGCGGTGGTGACGGTGGTCTACCCCGGGGCCAACGCCTACGAGGTGGAGCAGGAGGCCGCCAGCCGCGTGGAGGACGCCATTCAGGCCATGGGCGAGGTGAAGCACATCCGCACCCGTTCCACGCCCGGCATGGCGATCCTCTACGTCGACATCAAGGACGAGTACACGTCGGAGAAACTTCCCCAGGTGTGGGACATCCTGCGGCAAAAGCTCTACGACGTGCAGACCAACATGCCCTCGGGCACGACGATCCTCATCAACAACGACTTCGGCGACGTTTACGGCCAGTTCTACGCCCTCGTGGGCGACGGCTACACCCTGAAGGAGCTGTGGGACTACGCGGATTTCCTCAAGAAAAACCTCGTTCTCGTCCCCGGCGTGGCCAGCGTCCAGATTTTGGGGGAGCAGACGGAGGGCATCTACGTCGAGTTCTCGTCGAGCCGCATGGCCGCCCTCGGGATGTCCCCGGAGGCCGTCTTCAACGTCCTGAACGCGCAGAACAGCCTCTCCGCCATTGGCAGCGCCACGCTGGGCGACCGTTACGTGCGGCTCTCCCCCACCAGCGCGATCCTCTCCGTGGAGGACATCGGCGACCTGGTGATCGGCGGCGCGGGCGGCGGGCTGACCCGCCTCCGCGAGGTGGCGACGATTCGGAGGGACTACATCGACCCGCAGACGTTCAAGATGCGCTTCAACGGCCGGCCGGCCCTGGGGCTGGGCATCGCCACGGTGGAGGGCGGCAACGTCGTGGACATGGGGCGCGCCGTCTCAAAACGCCTGAAGGAGCTGGAGGCGTTCCGCCCCGTCGGGATTGAGCTGAATGAAATCTATATGCAGTCCGACCAGGTGACGAAATCCGTCAACGACTTCATTATCAACCTTGGGGAGTCCCTCGCCATCGTCGTGGGGGTGCTGCTGATTTTTATGGGCCTGCGGTCGGGCCTGGTCATCGGCATGGTGCTGCTGCTGATCATCGCCGGGACCTTCGCCATCATGAACCAGGCGGGAATATTCCTCCAAATCGTCTCCCTCTCCGCGCTGATCATCGCGCTGGGCTCCCTGGTGGACAACGCCATCGTCGTCACCGAGGGGATGCTCGTCGGCGTGGAGCGCGGAATGGACGCGGAGGACGCGGCGTCGGACTCGGTGAACGGCACGGTGTGGGCCATGCTGGGCGGGACGTTCATCGCCATCATGGCCTTCGCCCCCATCGGCTTCTCGTCGCACATGACCGGCGAGTTCTGCCGAAGCCTGTTCCAGGTGGTGGGCATCTCCATGATGCTGAGCTGGGTGGCCGCCATCACGGTCACGCCCGTCCTGGGCCAGCTCTTTCTGAGAAGGACGAAGCATCAGGACTCCGACCCCTACGACCGTCTCCTCTTCCGCGCCTATAAGGCCTTTCTTGAGGCCTGCCTGCGCCGCCGTGCTGTCACCGTGGGCGTGGTTCTGGCCGTTTTCGGCGTGGCCCTGTGGCAGTTCATGGGGCTGGAGCAATCCTTCTTCCCGGACTCCAACACGGTCTATTTCATGGCGGACCTGTGGGGCCCCCAGGGCACGACGCTGGACGAACAGGCCCGCGCCGCCGCCCAGATGGAGGAATACCTACAGGCCCAGCCGGAGGTGAGGAACGTCTCCAGCTTCATCGGCGGGGGGGCGGTCCGCTTCATGCTGACCTACTCGCCGCCGGACCCAAACAACGCCTTCTCCCAGCTCATCGTCGAGGTTCGGGACCCGGAGCAGACGCGGCCCGTGCTGCTGCGCGCCTTGGCCTACATGGAGGAGTCCCTGCCCACCATTCGCGGCTGTTTCCGAAACTTCGCCCGCGGCAGCGGCATGACGCCCAAGGTCGAGGCCCGCTTCTACGGCGAGGACCCGGCCGTGCTGAGGGCCCTGGCGGAACAGGCCCGGCAAATCATGGAGGACGACCCGGTACAGAGCTTTGTGCGGCATGACTGGCGGGAGCCCGTCGAGGTCATCCGGCCGCGCATCCTGAAGGATCAGATGCAGCGCCTTGGGCTCACCCGTCCGGCGATCGCCCAGGCCCTGCTGACGGCCACCACCGGCATGACGGTCGGCGCGTTCCGCGACGGGGACAAGTCCCTCGCGATCAAGGCGGTCCTCGTGCCGGAGGAGCGCAACCGCATCGAGCCGCTTCGCTCCCTGCCCGTGTGGGCCCCGGCGGCAAACGCCTCCGTTCCCCTTGGGACGGTTTTCTCAACCCTGGACGTGACCTTTGAGGACGACATCATCATGAGGCGGGACCGGAGCCGCGTCCTGACCGTCGCCAGCGAGGTCAAGCTGGGGGAGAACGCGGACGCGATGCTCCAGCGGGTGCGGCCAAAAATCGAGGCCCTGCCGCTGCCCCTGGGCTACCGGCTGGAGTGGGGCGGCGAGAACGAGATGCAGGAGGAGGCGATGTCCGGCATGGCCTCGGCTTTCCTGCCGTCCGTGGTCATCATGTTCACGATCATGGTGTTCCTGTTCAACGGGTTCCGCCAGCCGCTCATCATCTTCTGCACGCTGCCGTTGATCCTGACGGGCATCGCCTTTGGCCTTCAAGCCGCCGGCATGGACCTGAGCTTTGTGGCGATCGTGGGGGTCCTCAGCCTGATCGGGATGCTGGCGAAGAACTCCATCGTCCTGCTG
>JAFUYV010000069.1 GCA_017476945.1 Fretibacterium sp. | reverse complement strand
GGCGCAGTGTACAGCCCCGCCCTGACGGATTTTATCTTCATGGTGGACAAGACCAGCGTCATGCACATCACCGGCCCGGCGGTCATCAAGGCCGTGACGGGCGAGGACGTGACCAGCGAGGAACTGGGCGGCGCGAAGACCCACAACACCATCAGCGGCAACGCCCACTTCATTGCAAAGGACGAGGCGGAGTGCTTCGCGCAGATCCGCAAGGTCCTGTCCTATCTGCCCCCCAACAACTTGGACGACGCGCCCGTGGTCCCGACGGCCGACAGCGTGGATCGCGCCGACATGGACCTGCGCGGCATCGTGCCCACCAACCCCAACAAGGGCTACGACGTGCACGAGGTTCTGAAGAGAGTGCTGGACGACGGGGAGTTCACCGAAGTCCAGTCCGGCTGGGCGAAGAACATCCTCACGGGCTACGGTCGCATCGGTGGGCGCTCCATCGGCATCATCGCCAACCAGGCCGCGGTCATGGCCGGCTGCCTCGACATCGACGCCTCGGACAAGGCCAGCCGCTTCATCCGCCACTGTGACGCCTTCAACCTGCCCATCGTAACCTTCGTGGACGTGCCGGGCTACCTGCCCGGCGTGACCCAGGAGCACAACGGCATCATCCGTCAGGGCGCGAAGATGCTCTACGCCTACAGCGAGGCCACCGTACCACTGGTGACGGTCATCCTGCGCAAGGCCTACGGCGGGGCTTACCTTGCCATGAGCAGCAAGTCCCTGGGAGCGGACATCGTCCTCGCGTGGCCCCAGGCGGAGATTGCGGTGATGGGCGCGGAGGGCGCTGCCAACATCGTCTTCCGCAAGGAGATCGAGGCCTCCGCGAACCCCAGCGAGACGCGCATGGAGAAGATCGACGAGTATCGTCGGGCCTTCGCCACGCCCTACGTGGCCGCGGAGCGCGGGCTGGTGGACCGCGTCATCCTGCCCGAGGAGACGCGCAAGGTTTTGGCCCAGGCCCTGTCCGGCCTTGATACTAAGCGCGTGGGGCGCCCGGCCAAGAAGCACGGCGTCATCCCGCACTAAAGGAGGAACTTTACCATGCACTTCGAAGGCATCTCTGGCGCGATTAGCGTCAGCATCGTGGCGTTCTCCATCGTCTTCGGCGTCCTGCTGCTCCTGACGGCGACCATCTACGCGATGAAGCTGTTCTCCGGCAGCGGGAGCGACAAACCCACCAACGGGGAGACTGCGGGAAAGGCTTCAGCGAAGGCCGCGGCTCCCGCCCCCGCGAGGGCTCAGGCCGTATCCCAGTCCAAAATTGTCGCGGCGATCACGGCAGCGATCATGGCGGCAACCGGGGGACGGGGGAGGATTCTATCCATCAAGCCGGCCGTCGCTGTGTCCGGTGCGCCCTTTACTCTGATGGGCACAGGCAGCACGTGGAGGGCCTCGGGCATCGTGGCGCTGGTGAACAACCGCCTGAACCGCACCTGGAAGCAATAATTTTAAGGATTTTAAGCCGGACATCACACTTGTGGCATTATCTTGTAAATTATTATTTTGATCTGAAAGGAGTTATTTTCAGTGGCAAACAAATACAGAGTTATCGTGGACGGCACCGCTTATAACGTAGAGGTCGAGGACCTGGGCGCCACGGCCGGCGCTTCTGTCGCTCCTGCTGCGGCCCCAGCTCCCGTGCCTGCGCCCGTCGCTGCACCCGCGCCGGCCCCCGCACCCGCTGCGACTCCCACCCCCGAGGCGGCCCCGGCTCCTGCTCCTGTCTCCGAGGGAAGCTCCACCGTCGCCGCACCTATGCCTGGCAAGGTCCTGAGCGTTAAGGTGAACGTGGGCGACGCGGTGAAGGAGGGGGACCTCGTCCTTCTGCTGGAGGCCATGAAGATGGAGAACGAGATCTTCGCCACGTCGTCCGGCACGGTCTCCCAGGTCCGCGTCAGCACAGGCGACTCGGTCAACACGGGCGACGTCCTCCTCGTCATCGGCTAGCGGGCTGGCGCTGTCCCTCCCTCGCAGAGGGGTTTTGCTGATGCGCTGCTCTGCTCCATGTCGGCTCTACAAGTGACACGGCGTCCCTCCTTTGCCCCGGACGGGGTGGAGGAGGGATTTATTCAGGGATTGATTTATATCTATTGATTTATATCTTGGGACACAGGCGGAGGTGCTCATGATGAAGGTGGCCGTTGGATGCGATCATGCCGGGTTCGTGCTCAGGCGCGCGGTGCTGGATTTTCTGGATGGGCGGGAGGACGTCGAGGTCCTGGACTGTGGCTCGTTCACCGAGGACAAGGGGGATGATTACCCCGACATCGCCCTTAAGGTCGCCCACGCGGTGGCCTCAGGGGAGGCGGACCGGGGCGTCCTGATCTGCGGCACGGGGATCGGCGTGGCCATCACCGCGAACAAGGTGCGCGGGATACGCGCGATGGCCTGCAACGACGTGGACCTGGCGCGGATGTCCCGGGCCCACAACGACCTCAACGTCATCACCCTGGGCGGGCGCGTCGTCCGTCCGGAGCAGGTCCCGGAGATACTGGGCGTCTGGCTGGACACGCCCTTCGAGGGCGGACGGCATCTCCAGCGCGTCAACAAGATCTCCCAGGCGGAGGGCGCTGCCCTGTGCTCTCAGGTCAACGGGCGCACCGTCATCTTCAACCATCCCCTGGTCCAGCACAAGGTGGGCATCCTTCGCAGCCGCGACACGGGCGCCAGACAGTTCCGCGAGCTCGTGCAGGAGATCGCCG
>JAFUYV010000068.1 GCA_017476945.1 Fretibacterium sp. | reverse complement strand
GGCGTTACATCCCGGCGGTGGCGGCGTTCGTCCGCGACATCGACCTCGAGCGCGGGAGGCTTCAGGTCTCCCTGATTGATGGGCTTTGGGACGGCCCGGTGGGGCAGTGATGCACATCACCATCGTCACGGCCTTTCCCGAGTTCTTCGGGGACTTCCTCTCCACGAGCATCGTGGGGCGGGCCGTCAAGAAGGAGCTCATTCAGGTTGACCTCGTTGATCTGCGGAGCTTTGGCCGGGGCGGCTACCGTCAAATTGACGATTACGCCTTTGGCTCAGGGGGCATGGTGCTGGCGGCGCCGCAGCTTCAGGACGCGCTGAACGAGGCTCGGGGACGGGGCCAGGGAAAACCCTTTGTGGTCTACCCTTCGCCGCAAGGTCCACTTCTGACCCAGGAGATCGTCGAGACCCTGTCGCATCAGGAACACGTGGTGATCCTGTGCGGGCATTATGAGGGCTTGGACGAGCGCTTCGTCCAGCGCGAGGTGGACCTTGAGGTGACGGTCGGGGACTGTGTCCTCACCGGAGGGGAGATTCCGGCGATGGCCGTGGTGGATGCGATGTCCCGTCTGGTGCCGGGGGTTGTGGGGCGCGGCGAGGCCGTGGCCGAGGACTCCTTCTACCGGGGGATGCTGGATCACCCTCATTACACGAGACCCGCCGTCTGGGAGGGGATGCCCGTCCCGGAGGCGCTGACGGGGGGGAATGAGGCGGAGATCCTGGCTTGGCGCCGGGCGGAGGCGGTGAAGCGAACATTGTCGCGCCGGTCTGACCTCCTTCCAAGGGCGTCCATCAGGGACTATCTCACCGGCGGCGTCCACATGGTGCTGGTGTCCCCCGAGGCCCCGACGGAGGAGACGTTGTTTTGCGTGGATTCCCTGTGCCGCCTCTATGGGCTGGCACGTCCGTTCCTGGTCATTACGTCCTCGGAGCGGCGGCGGGCTTTCAGCCGCGAGCTGAGAGAGCGCGGGGGAACGGCCCCGAAGGTTCTGGGCAGCCCCGGGCGGGTCCTGGAGGCCATAGCGGGAGAGAGCCCCTTGGTTGTCGAGGTCCTCTCCCATCCCCGGGACGGTTCGTTCCACAGCCTTGAGGTGAAGCGCCGTTGTCTGGAACACGGGGGACCGCTCCTTCTCCTCTTCCCGGAGGGGGAAAACATCGGGGGATGGGGAACCGGCGTGCTCTCAACCTCCCTGACGTGGGAGGGCGAGTCCCTGCCCGTGGCGGCCAGGATGGCGATCGCCTTGGACCGTTTCCTGGGAAAGCGCTGACCGGGACCGCCGGTTTGACTTTGAACTTTGAATTTACACAGCTTATTTTTAGTTTTAGGAGGAAGGACATAAATTGAACGTCATCGACCTTGTTCAGAAGAAATATCTGAAGTCGGAGCCCGCGCCGAGCTTCCGCCCGGGCGATACCCTTCGCGTCCACGTCAAGATCAAGGAGGGCGCCCGCGAGAGGATTCAGGTCTTTGAGGGGATCGTCATCGCACGCCAGCACGGCGGCCTGGACGAGACCTTCACCGTCCGGAAGATCTCCAACGGTGTCGGAGTCGAGAGGATTTTCCCACTGCACTGTCCCTCCATCGAGAAAATCGAGGTCCAGCGCCAGGGAAAGGTTCGCCGCGCGAAGCTCTATTACCTGCGCAAGCTCAGCGGAAAGGCCGCACGCATCAAGGAGCGCCGCGAGTTCAACTGAGGCCCGCCCATCAGGGAAATTGCGGAGAAATACCGGCCCCTTCCCATCGGCCCGTGGTTCGGCCCGCCGGGGGAGTGAGGGCCGTTTTTTGTGCCACTCCACACAGGGCTCCGTATTTTTCGCTATTGCGTTTTGTGCGGCGTGGGACTAATATTCTCACGGTCAAGGCAATTAGCACTCTAAGCTCTTGAGTGCTGATACAAATATCAGGAGGGATTGTTATGAATCTTAAACCGCTTGGAGACAGGATTGTTGTGAAGGTGCTCTCCCGCGAGGAGAAGACGAAGGGCGGCATCGTGCTTCCCGACACGGCCAAGGAGAAGCCCACGGAGGGCGAGGTCATCGCCATCGGAAGCGGCAAGGTGTTGGACAACGGGCAGAAGCTGCCCATCGAGGTCAAGGTCGGCGACCGCATCATCTTCAGCAAGTATGCGGGCACCGAGGTCAAGCTGGACGGCGACGACTACGTCATCTTCAGCGAGCGCGACGTTCTGGCGATTATCGAGAAGTAAAATTTAATTTTTAACAAGAAGATTCAGGAGGACAATAAATTATGGCTAAGATTCTTTCGTTTGGCGAGGAAGCCCGCCGCGCGATGCTCCGCGGCATCGACAAGGTTGCCGATACGGTCGGCGTGACGCTTGGGCCCAAGGGGCGCAACGTCGTCCTGGAGAAGAAGTTCGGCTCCCCGATGATCACCAACGACGGCGTGACCATCGCCAAGGAGATCGAGCTGGAGGATCCCTTTGAGAACGCGGGCGCGCAGCTTCTGAAGGAGGTCGCGTCCAAGACCAACGACATCGCTGGTGACGGTACCACGACGGCGACCATCTTCTCCCGCGCTATCATCCGCGAAGGCATGAAGAACGTGGCGGCCGGGGCCAACGGCATGCTGATGCGCCAGGGCATCGAGAAGGCTATCGACTTCGTGGTCGAGGAGCTGAAGAAGCAGTCCACGCCCGTCAAGGAAAAGGAGAAGATCGCGCAGGTCGCGTCCATCTCCGCCAACGACAGCGCGGTGGGCACGCTAATCTCCGAGGCCATGAGCAAGGTCGGCGAGGACGGCGTCATCACCATCGAGGACAGCCAGACCGTCGGCACCACCCTCGAGATGGTGGAGGGCCTTCAGTTCGACAAAGGCTACATCAGCCCCTACATGGTGACGGACAGCGAGCGCATGGAGACGAACTTCGACGACGCCTACATCCTCATCCATGACGCGAAGATCAGCAACATCAAAGACCTGCTCCCCGTGCTGGAGAAGGTCGTGCAGACGGGCAAGCCTCTGGTCATCATCGCAGAGGACGTTGAGGGCGAGGCCCTGGCGACGCTCGTCGTGAACAAGCTGCGCGGCGTGATGCAGGTCGCGGCCGTGAAGGCCCCCGGCTTCGGCGACCGCCGCAAGGCCATGCTGGCCGACATCGCCATCGTCACCGGCGGCGAGGTCATCAGCGAGGAGCGTGGCATGAAGTTCGAGAACACCGAGCTCTCCATGCTGGGCAAGGCCAAGAAGGTCCGCATCACAAAAGAGGACACCACCATTACCCAGGGCGCGGGCAACTCCGACGAGATCCGCAAGCGCGCGGCCCAGATCAAGAAGGAGATCGAGGACTCCACGTCGGACTACGACAAGGAGAAGCTGCATGAGCGTCTGGCGAAGCTAGTGGGCGGCGTGGCCGTCATCC
>JAFUYV010000067.1 GCA_017476945.1 Fretibacterium sp. | reverse complement strand
CCTCCGCCAGGGTGAAAGCCTTGATGCAGGCGTTCATGGGGCAGAGAAATTCTCCTTCGTCCTCATCCGTCTCCATGTGTGTCGCGCCGTCCTCCCAGGTCGTGCCGTCCGCCGAGAAGAAGCTCTCTCCGTCGAAGACCGCGGATCCCCTGGAGTAACCGTCCGTCTTGACCTCCACCGCGATAGGCTGGTCGTAAGCAGGGTTCTCCAACTTCACAACAATAGAGAAGTAATGCCCCTGTTCAATGTCCACGTCATTGTCAAGGTTCACGGTGTGGTACCCCGCGTAGGATATCTCGTCCCTCAATGTAACAAGAGGCGTATCCCCCACCGGGCTCGCCGCGGGCTTCTCCGTGCCCAGGTCGTAAACGCTGACGGTGTACTTCGCGTTGTTGTCCGTCGTGTAGAAGCCCACGCGGGTCAGTTTTTCGCCGCTGTCGCGCACCCTGAAGACGTTGGCCGCCCAGGCGGTCTTCTCCCCGTCCCCCCAGGCCATGACCCAGCCCAGGGGATCGTAGCCGTAGTGCCGCAGGTTCGGGTTCGCTTTCTCCAGGACGAAGGCCGTGCCGTCGTCGATGCCCTGTTCGTAGGACAGCCAGAAATAGCCCTTATCCAGCGTGGCCGTGCCCCAGCTGTTACGGATCAGCCACGCGCCGGGCTTCTCCGGGGCCTGGTCCTGGTCGAAGCTCGTGACGGGGAAATTGTCGTCCCAGCCCACCACCGCCACTTCGTGATTGTATGGGGTATCGCCGGGGTAATAATAGGCATCCCCCGATGTGCCGTCCTCCTTCAGGTAGGAATGATGCGGGCTATGAACGGACTCCTGATTTTCGTAATAGCCGATGGCGACAGCTCCGTGCTTCCTGATGATACGCTGCAGCACCTCACGATCCGGTTGCGTGCGGCCGTCAACCGGCGCCAGGTACATGGCGTCCCGGAGGTCAAAGGCGCGTTCGTAGCCGCTGGGGCGCTCGCCCACCGTGGGGACCGCGTACTTCGTCGTCGCCGTGGGGTAGGGCACCGCGGAAGAGGCCACCGGCCCGTCCAGCCGGGACAGAAACGCCACGGCCTTCGGCGCGCCGCCGCCCTGGATGCCCTCCTGCGCGGTGGGCTGCACGCCGTCCTTCAGCCGCTGAAGGGCCGGGTTCTCATAGACCTTCCACTCGTCCGGGTTGACGAAGCTGAACCACGCCAGGTGCATCTCGGAGAGCAACACGTCCGTCAATGCCGCCTCGCGTTTCTCCTTCGTGTCGTAGAACCGCGAGAGAACGTTGCTCTCGCACGCGGCCATCGTGGCGAAGGTCCAGCAGGAGCCGAAACTGCCCTGATTTTTCACGGGCGTCACCCGGCCCTCGTCCCGAAGGTCGAAGCTCACGGGCAAATCCTCATCCGCCGCGACAGAGACGGCGCGGGGCGGATTGCCCGCCAGATGCGATAAGCTCACGGGCGCCAGGCCCGCAAACGCCGTTCCGGCGAAGGCCAACACCGCTGTCCACGCCAACAAAAACGCCCGCCGCTTTGAACTCAAAATAACGCCTCCCAGGTTTCAGTTAATCTTCGCCGCCGGACGCGCGGCCCCAGAACGTGACGCCGCGCTTGCTGCCCTCATAGAAGTCGATGATCTTCCGTATCTCCGGGATAAAGCTGTCCCGCTTCGCTCGTGCCTCCACAAGGGACTCCGTGAACCGACGGTCCCGACGGTAAAGTTCACGATAAAAAGCACGGATAGCTTTCCGCGCCTCCGGCTCAAAGCCCGCCCGCTTCAGCCCCACGGAGTTCAGGCCCGTCAGGCGCAGGGGCTCGCCGGAGGCCAGCGTGTAGTGCGGGATGTCCTTTGTCACGCGATACATCCCGCCGATCATGCAGTAGCTGCCGATGCGGACGAACTGATGGACGCCGCACATCCCGCCAAACACCGTGTAGTCCCCCACGGTGACGAAGCCGGAGAGCCCCACTTTGTTGGCGATGGTGATGTAGTTTCCCAGCCGGACGTTGTGGGCCAGGTGAACGCCGTCCATGATGAAGCAGCCGTTCCCCACCACGGTCTCCTCTCCCTCGCCCGTTGCGCGGCTGATGGTCACGTTCTCACGGATGAGGTTGTCATCCCCGATATGGACCCAGGACTCCTCACCCCTGTAGCTGTGGTCCTGAGGGTCCCCTCCAAGGGCCGTGTACTCGTAGATGTGGCAGTTGCGCCCAATGGTCACGCAGTCGTTCACCGTCACAAAGGCGTTCAGGACCGTCCCCTCGCCTATGGTCACGCGCGAGCCGACAACGCAGAAAGGGCCCACGCGCACGCCATCCCCAAGCTGTGCTCCCGGCGCCACGACAGCGGAAGGATGAATTGTTACGCTCACTGCCCCATCTCCTCCTTCCCCCCCGGCCTGTTCAGGGTCGAGCCCACCAGGAACAGAAACTCGCCCTCCGCGACGAGCTGATCGTCAACATAGCCCTCCACCTTCGCCTTGCCGGAGAGACCACGCAGGCGCAGAAGCTCCGCCTTCGTGACCAGCCTGTCCCCCGGCCGGACCGGTTTGCGGAACCGGGCCTTATCCACCCCGCCGAGGAAGGCGATCTTGCCAGCCTGCTCCTTGCCCAGACGCACGGCCACCAGCACGGAGGCCACCTGCCCCATGGACTCCAGGATCAGCACGCCGGGCATGACCGGGTCACCGGGAAAGTGCCCCTGGAAGAAGGGCTCATTAATCGTGACGTTCTTGTAGCCAATAACATGCGTATCGTCATATTCCGTGATGCGGTCCACCATCAAAAAGGGGTAGCGGTGGCGCAGTATGTTCATGATCCCTTGGATATCCAACTTCAGAAACCTCCCTTTCTAATGAAGACACCCCGCACCGGCCAGCCTTCTCAGGCGTCCGGCCAGGCGCAGATGCAGATCGTGTCCCGCCCTCATGGCGACGACGTGCGCGCGGAGCGGACGCCCCAGGGCGGCCATGTCGCCCACAAGGTCCAGCGCTTTGTGCCGGACGAACTCATCGGGCCAGCGCAGCCCCCCCGCCGCCTGGACGTCCGACTCCCCCACGAGGATGGCGTTGTCCAGCGACCCGCCCAGGGCCATGCCGTGCGCCCGGAGCGCCTCGATCTCCGAGGCCATGGCGAAGGTGCGCGCCTGGGAGATGCCGCCGTAGAATTCCTCCGGCCCCACGACAACGCTCAACATCTGCGTCCCGATCACGGGCGTGTCGTAGCGTACAATGTAGGTGATGCGAAACTCAGGCGCGGGGAACGCCGCGACTAAACGCTCCCCTGCCCCGACGATAAGGGGGGAGGCCAGTTTAAAGGACTCCAGGCCCTCGCCACAGGGCTCCGAATTTCTCAGAATCTCCTCAGAGGCCCGCCCGGCGCAGCCGTCAAGCGCGGGCATCTCTCCTCCCTCGACGCTCAGGCGCGCCTCCCAGACGCCCATCCCCGTCAGGGCGGAGAGGACGTGCTCACAGGTGCGGATTCGGCGCCCGTCCGGGAAGATGTAGTCCGCCCCACGGCTGCTCCCGTCCAGACCAAGCTGCTCGATAGGCAGCTCAGTCCCCCCAGCCGAAAGGAAGAGCCCCCCCTCCGCCGGGGACACGCGCAGCACGCAATCCTGCCCGGAGTGCAGTCCCACCCCCCTGAGGACGAACTCCCCCGTGAGCCGCCGGAAGGGCTGCTCCTCTTCGCTCAGTGTCATCGCGCCGTTCAGCATCGCTTTCCCTCCCCCTCTCCCAGCGCGTCAAGACGACGCTCCGCCTGCCGGAGCCGCTTAACAAGGCCGGGCAGTTCCGCAGCCAGGGCCAGGGCCTTCCGGGCCTCGGTGTGTGGCCGGGCGGGGAAGCCAGACATCACGGCACCCGCCGGGATATCCTTCGTCACGCCCGACCGGGCGGCCAGGATCGCGCCCGCGCCAATCCTCACATGGTCCGTCACCCCGGTCTGCACGGAGAGCGTCACCCCGTCCTCCAGAACGGAGCTGCCCGCGATCCCCGACATGGAGCAGAGAATGCACCCACGCCCCACCTTGACATTATGCCCCACCTGGACGTGATTATCGATCTTTGTGCCGGAGCCGATGACGGTGTCTGAGAGCGTCCCCCGGTCCACAGTGGAGCAGGCCCCGATCTCCACGTCGTCCCCCACCTCGACCCCACCAATTTGCGGTATCTTCACGGGACCCTGGGAGGAGGCTGTGAAGCCGAAGCCATCACATCCCAAAACGCAGCCCGAATGAAGCAGACAGTGCTTCCCGACGCGCACCCCGGCCAGGAGCACGGCGCGCGGCTCGATCACCGTCCCTGCCCCGACGCGGCACCCTGCCCCTACGTAGGCCCCGGCACATATCTGAGCGCCGGCCTCGACAGCCGCTCCAGCCTCCACCACGGCGCATGGTCCCACCCAGGCCTCTTCGTCAACGGAGGCGTCCGGGGAGACAACGGCCGCAGGATGAACCCCCTTAAGGCGTGAGGCAGCGGGGGCAAAGAGCGCCAGCAGGCGCGGCAGGAGCTCACGCGGCTTCTCCACGGCTATACCATCCCGGCCCTCCGCGAACAGGGCCTCAGGGGCCGCGATAGGGACATGCTTGTCCAGCGCCGCAAGGGCCCTCTCATCCCACACCGCGCAGAGCGTGTCCGCCGCCGCCGCCTCTGGGGACGCAACGCGGCGCACCACGCGCGCGCCGTCTCCCACAACGGAGCCCCCCAGCTCACGGGCCAGTTCATCCAACGTATGCCCTTTTTCCCCAGCCATTCTATCCTCTCCTTGTCAAAGGGACCAGAGCCCCCGTACCCCCACCTTGTCGCTTCCCGTCCCATCATAGTAGACCTCGATGGAGATGTGCTGGTCCACGCGGTAGCCCACGGCCCCCTCGTGCCCGGCGTCCGGACTCCAGCGCCACCATAAATAGGGACGCCTCACACGGCTGCCCCCCCACTGGAGGCGATAGAACCATTCATCCTCTGGCCACGCCCTCTCCACGCCCGCCCAAAAGCCTTGCAGGAGCTGCGCGCGTGCGCCGAGACGGGTGTTCCAGCCAAAGTCGTCCAGGGCCATAATCCCCTCCGCATACAGTTCTACGTCCAAACCTGTAAGGTGGGCGGTGTTCCAGCCGAAGAACACCCCCGCCTCGGGGTAACGGCCCTCCAGCCCCGCATAGGCAGCCACCCATACCTGAAAGAGGAACCGGCTGCTGTCCACCTGCACATCCAGGCCTGACACGGCTCCCGGAACGAATACCACATCCACCCTCGCCCTCAGGTTCTCCACAGCGTGCCGATCCTCAAGGAAAGCCTGCGCCGCCGCCTCCACCTGCCCCCGGTGATATCCGGCCCAGGCAACGGGAAGGCCAATCAAAGGGGAGAGATCCTGGATGAGCTTGGCCTCAAGGTCAGAGCGGAACATCACTGGGAGGGTCCGGGAGGAGAGAGCCGGGTTCAACGCCAGAACCAGCGGCGGCCCCGGTCGGAAGGAGAGCGTCAGCGTCCCCTCCGATCCGCCAAGGGCAATCTGGACGGAGAACTCCCAGCCCGGTATGCGTTTTTCCACAATGGAGGCGAGGGCTTCCTTCAGCGCGCCATCCGCCCAGGTCAGCGCTGCACCGGGCAGGGTGCGCAAAAGCGCGGCGACCTCCTCCTCAATCCCCCGGATATCTGAGGAAAACCAGCCGGCGGCCATTCCACGCAGCTCCGGCGAGGGAGCCCGAACCTCCCAGCGGGTCCTGTCCCGCGCGATGAAGCGCACGAGGGGCTCTCCATCCCTCCCCTTGGCCGTCTCAATCTCATATCCCGCAAAGAGCCGCCGGGCGACCAACCTCAAAGTCCCTTCCCGGTCTACGTTCAGCCCCTCCGGGATCTCCGCCCACACAGCGCTCAGGCTGCGAAGGACCACCGGCTCCAGCCATCCGGGAAGCCCAGAAACGTTCAAGGCAAGGCAGGGCGCTGAAAGTATCAGAAGGAACAGCGCCGCTTCAAAAAAGGCCACGGCGCCCCCCCAAAAACCGCCGCAAGGGGCCCCGCTTTCTTCTGGGCGCCGCCTAGAACATCTCCCCAAAACCGAAGTAGGTCCTGTTCTCATCCTCACCATGAGCATAATCAACGCGCAGGTTCCCGAAGGGCGTTTTCACGCGGACGCCGACACCATAGTTATCGTGGAGGTCATCCCAGTCCATCTTGCTGTCAGCGTTGCCGACGTCGTAAAAGCCCACCAGGGAGAAGCTGTCGCTGATGGGGACTCGCAGCTCAAAGTTGCCCAAGATGACGTTGCTGCCCTCAAAGGAGCGGCTGTTATATCCCCGGAGCGTGTTCATGCCCCCAAGGGAATAGCGGGCAAAGGCGGGCAGCCCATCGTCCTTCGTGGCGGAACCCACCCTCACGCGCGCGGCCAGAAGAAGGGGGTTCTCCTCTGTCCAGGTGCCCTCAATGTTGTCTATCCCCAGATCGTTGAAAATATGGTTGAGCGGCGTGTAGTAGCGCACCTGGGTCCAGTACTTCAGGTAATCGAACTCGCCGCCCAGCGCTTTCACCGCCTGCTCGAACGTCGTGTCCCAGACGAAGCCTTTGGAGTAGGAGAGGTAAGGGTTGCGCTTGTCCCAGGTAAATTGAAGGTCCACCGTCTGATTAACCCCCTGCCACATCGTCAGGTCGTCAATGTAGCCGGGAACCGCCTCGTGAACATCGTCATACGAGGTGTCCTGGCGGCGCAGGGTGAGGAACCAGCTCCAATCCTCGTTCTTAAACTTTTTCCCAATCCCGGCGTAGACGATGAAACTCTCCTCGTCAAAGCGGAACTGGTGGACCCCTTTACGGTAATAATAACGATCATCGTAGGTGTAGTAGCGGACACCGGCGCGCCAGGCGTAGGTCTCGGAGTCCATATAGGGGCTGGACAATGTGAGCCAATAGCTGGCCTCATCCCCCTCATCGAAGCCAACCTCAAAGTTATAGCCTCTGCCGAAGAGGTTCGTGTCCCCGTAGGTCAGCCCTCCGCTGAGCCCACTCTCCGTGCCGTAGCCTACATTTAGTCCAATAGAGGCCGTCCGCTTCTCCTTGACCGTGAGGATGAGGTCCACAAGGTCATCGCGTTCCTCCGGGCTGTCGAAGGCGACGTTCACATCCTCAAAGTAACCCAGCCCCTGAAGTTTCCCCAACTGGTGCCGGAAGTGGTTCACGTTGAAGAGGTCGCCCTCCTTCAGCTTGATCTCCCGCCGGATGACATAGGTCTTCGTCCGCGTGTTGCCCTGGATGATCACATTCCCCACCCGGGGCTCCAGGATGGTCACATGGATGTCCCCTCCCTGGACCTGGACGTCCGAAACGCGCACCATGACGTAGCCGTTCTTGTGGTAGCGCTCCTGAATGCGGTCGAGGTCATTGCGGAAGAAGGCACGGTTAAAGACAGTCCCAACCTGAGAGAAAACCTCCTTCATCAGTTGCTCGCTGGTGTAAACGGTGTTGCCCTCGAATGTGATGGACTCGATGATAGGATTCTCCTGTACGAAGAAGGTCACGATAACCCCCTCGCCCCCATCCGGCCCCGTCCCGGGCTGGAGGTCGGCGTCCACAAAGGAGAAGAAGCCCTGATTGTAAATGGCCTCAATATCCTTCTGCAGGGTGTCCCGGTCCAGGTTCTGCCCCACTTTCGTGCCCACGACGCCCAGGATGTACTCCGCGGTCACCTGATTATTGCCGGAGACGCCGACGGATGCCACGGGGATGGCCGGGGCATCGGCCGCGCGAACCGCGGACGGCAGCAGCAGGATGGCCAGCAATATAACGAAAGGAAGCCACGAGAGCCTTTCACGGCCCTTCTCCTCAGAAATGCGACGCAAGGGTTATCCTCTCCCTTCACTACCTTCGATGTATCTTAATCACGGGGTCCTCGTTCTTTAAAGCACGATTTCCTGTCTGGATCAGCGAGAAAACCTTGTCCTCGGGCAACACCCTTGCCTGGCTGATCCCCCGCCCAGCATCGCCGCCGCCGTTCCCCGATGCCGAATGTCCCCCCGCGGGGCGGGAGCGCTGCGTTGCATCGCGGCGGACGGGTTTCGGGGCCTGGGGCCGTCCTCTCTCCTCCCTGACCGCCTTCGCCGGGATAGGCAGAGGGGACGGCAATCTAGCCACCGTGGGCATCGAGGGCGGCTCGACCTCTTTCACCTGGATTTCCTTTGGCGGGGCTTGTAAAGCGCGTGAGGGCTTCGTGTCCGCGATAACAGCAGAAAAGTCCTTCCCCTTTGCCAGGGGAGAGGCCGTCGCCAGGACAATCAGGGACATGGAGACCAACACCCCCAAGGCCCTCCCCACCCTCAAGCGCCGCGGAAGAGGGCCTTGGGCAATCCTTGCCCACACGTCAAGGCGCAGGTTCTCCAAGTCCGCCCGCGCGCACTCCGCGTCCATCAGGGCGTTCTCCAGGGCCCCCGCCCGATAGGAATTTTGAAAGCGTTCCAGCCAGCGGATGATGGCGGCAATGCGCCTCTCCATGCCTCCCTGAGCCATCTATCACCACACCCCCCAAGGACAAAGGGTTCTTTGTCCTATCATCAACAACTTATCCCACTCTCCCCGGCCTTTATGGCATGGACCGGGAGCCCGAGCCATGCGCGGATATGAGCGATGGCGGCCCTCCTCAGCCGGTAGACGTGGCTGACATCGAGCCGCTGTTCGGCCGCGACATCACGCGGGGCCTTCCCCTCAAAGAAAAGCGCGGACACGACCTCGGCTTCCCGCCCCTGGAGATGGGCTATGCTCTCCGCCACATCCAGCCAGTCCTCGTCCTCCGGATCGCGGGGGGCCACCTGTATCCATTCATCCGGGACGGGAATAGGGGCCTTCCGCTCGGAACGCTCAAGCATATTAAGCATCTGCCCTCGTATCCGATGACAGGCGTAGGTGGAGAACCTGAACTCCCGGTCCGGGTCGAAGCGGTCAACGGCCCTGATCAGCGCCAACATCCCCTCTTGGATGATGTCCTGCCTCAGGGAGGGAGCCGCATGTATCTTCCCGGCAAGCCAGAACACGAGGGGGCGGTACGCGACGATCAACTCTTCACGGGCCACGGGATCCCCCGTACGGCAAAGGGCCCAGAGCTCCCGTTCCCTCTCCTCAGGAAGCCCGCTGCGCGATCCCGGCGTACCTTCGTTCGATATCCTCTCCGCCATCTCCGGCCCCCGTTCTTGCCCCGGCCTACCACACCGGCATACTCTGCCCCGGCTCCCCGCCCCGGATGTGCAGGTCGTCGTTGGCAAAGGCCAGGCAGGGACGCCCCCACCTCAGCTCGACGCCGCTGATCGCGCAGTTCGAAAAGTCCATGTTCCAGACCTTATGGGGATCCATCCCAGCCAGCACGGCGTAGAGACCCCTCATGACGCCGCCGTGAGCGACGATGAGGATCTGACGCTGTGGGCCCTCAAGGATAGCCCCTACCGCTCTGGACAGCCGTCCATGAACCTCCTCCCACGTCTCGCCCCCCTGAGGCGGGTTGAAGAAAGGGTCGGCCCGCCAGCGCGCAAAATTCTCCGCCTTCGCCAGCTCCGGGACGGACTGCCCCTCCCAGCCGGCGAATCCCACCTCGCGGAGCTCCGGCAGGACAACGGGGGTGAGCCCGTGGCGCTCTCCGACAACTGTGGCCGTGTAGAGGGCGCGGCTCAACGGGCTGGAGTAGATGACCTCAACAGGCCACGAGGACAGGCGCACAGCCAATGCCTGAGCCTGCCTCCTGCCGGTTTCGTTCAGCGGTGTGTCCGTACTCCCCTGGAAGCGGCGTTCCTGGTTCCACTGCGTCTGTCCGTGTCTTGCAAGCACGATGCGGCGTCCGTCGATGTCCACCCCGTCCCTCACTCCTTTGACCCTGCGCTCGCCAAGATGTGCTTCTTAATAAGAGAATTATAGCATGGAGGACAGTTTTTACCCGGTTCAGGGCGGGATACATGTGCGGCTACGTTGCAAACTCCGGAAAATATTGATAAACTGAGCGCGGGGTGAGATGGCGTGAGACAGGACTTGACAGACTGGCTGAATGGAGGCTCGGGAACGGGGGAGACGGGGTTACTCCTGGTCCCCCTTGACGCGCGCCGGAAATATCCGGACTCCGCGAACCCGGGTCTGCTTCTTGCCGTGGACCCCGAGCCGGTCTCCTCCTCCCCCTCTGCGGAGACAACGGACGAAGCGTCTCCTCCCCAACCAGAGCGGGAGATAGAGGCGGTGGCACAGGCGGACTCGTCCGGCACCCCTGCCCCTCTTTCGGCGGATACCCCTTCCATCACCCCTCCGCCTCATCAGGACCCAAGCTCTGACGAAGAATTGAAGGAGATGTCTCCGCCCATTGATGATGAAGGGGGCAGCCAGTCCGAGGATGCCGCTGATGCCCCTTCCAGGGAGGTATCCTCCGCGCCGGAGGTTGATGATGAAGAGGCCCCGCTTCCCGGCGAACCGCCCCAGCCTGAGCCCGATGTTCTGGAGAACCCCCAGGAGCCGCGTCCCATGTTCGCCCTCTGGACACAGGCTGTCTCCGCGCCGGAGGACTGGGAAGCCGGCCTTCTGTCCAGCGAGGATGACGATGAGGAAATGGAGGAGAGCGAGGGGGCGCGCAACAAGTCCTTCACCCGAAGGCTGCACCAGGGCCTTCAGGCCCGGAAGAGCCACTCCATGGCGCGCCGGACACAGGAGCCCAGGGCCGTCCGTTATTGGCCAAGGGCGCTCGCGTTCTGTCTCTTACCCCTTCTCGCGCTCATGGGGGCTTGGCTTGCCCTCCGCTACCTTCAGGATAACGCCCCGCGATATGTGAACAGCAGCGCGCGGGGTCTCGCTTATCCCGTCGCAGCGGAACAGGGGGGGGAGGACACGCCGCCGTCCCCTGCCGTCACGATCCTACCCCAGCCCGCTGAGACGCCCCTTCCCTCGGCGCTCCCTGGCCAGGAAGAAGGGAGCCTCATATCCAGAGAGGCCGCTGCGGCGGTCCCGACTGAGCCCCCGCCCCAGTCTCCCGCCACGCCTGTACTCCCCCTCTCCTATGAGGGGCAGATCCGGCTGGGGACGGCGGCCCTGAACTATGGGCGCTACGACGAGGCGCTGGAGCGTTTTACTCAGGCGCTGGAGCGCAGAAAGGATGACCCCCGCGCGTGGATGGGGATTGTGGGGGCCTTCGAGAAGCTGGGGGCGGGGGGCGAGGCTTTCCGGGTGCTGGTGGACGCCCGCAACGCGCTTCCGAGAAACCCGACGATCGAGGTGAAGCTCAGGGAGCTTCAGCTGCGGGAGAAGCGAAAAGGAAAGTGAGGGTAACGCATATGCCGGAGACGTTTGACGCCGCGCGCAGGAGCGCTGATGAGGTTATCGGACATGCTGTGGTGAAGGCCCTGAAGAGCAGGGGCTTTGACGCCGTATACGCCGCATCGAAGGAGGAAGCACTGCAACTCGTGCTGGAGAGGATCCCTCAGGGGGTCAGTGTGGGGGTCCCTGGAACGGTGACGGTGCGCGAGATCGGCGCGGTAGAGGCCCTGAAGGCTAAGGGCTGCACGGTCTACCAGCATTGGGGCCAGCCCACGCCGGAGGCCCAGGACCAGGCCCGCATGGATGAGAACGCCGCGGACTTCTTCCTCACCAGCGCCAACGCGCTCACCCAGGATGGCGAGATCATCAATATCGACGGAACGGGCAACCGCGTCAGCGCCATGGCCTGGGGGCGGAGTGTCCTGATCTTCGTGATTGGCATCAATAAACTCGCCCCGACGTTTGAGGAGGGCATTCGCCGCGCCAGATCCGCCACGATCCCCAACGCCCTGCGCCTGGGGCTCGGCACGGCCTGCACAAAAGCGGGGCGCTGCGTTGACTGCCGCGACGCCTCGCGGATATGCCGGGCGATGCTGATCCTGGAGGCCCCAACCACGGGCCGCGAGACCCACGTCATTCTCGTTGGGGAGGAATTGGGATATTGACGGGCCCGGGGCAGGAACGCAACTCAAAAGACAGGAAGGTCATTTTTTAATGGAAAACAGAGATAAGGCCGTCGTGCTCCTGGCCGGTGGCAGGATTGTCCAGCGCCAGGGCGAGGGACACCAGCCTGACCTGGCAGAGGAGGAGCTGAGGGCCCTCCTTCCCGACGAACTTCGGGAGCATACGGTGTTTCAGAAATGGAGCTTTCAGCCCACCTCCAACTACACCCTGCGGATGTGTGGGGAGATCATGAGCATGGCCGCCTCCTTCATCAATAACGACGGGGCCAGGGGCGTTATCGTCACCTGCGGGCTCCAGGGCCTCGCGGAGCTCGCTTACTTCGCGGACCTCGTCTGGGATCTCAACCCCCCCCTGGTCTTCACGGGGTCCCTCTTTAGCGCCGGATCCCGCGACAGTGAGACATCGCTCCGCCTCACGCAGGCCATCCAGGCCGTGATGTCTGGCTTCTGCACGGGGAAAGGCGCGTCGATCTGCGTGCAGGATGCCATCTACTCCCCGGCGGATGTGATCCGGATATCCAACTTCCGCCACGGTGCCCTGGCCTTCCCGGACGCTCCCCTGGCCGTTTTCGCACAGCCTCGGGGGGAGCTCATCCCTCTTCGCGCACCGCGCCAGCGTCAAGTTCTGAGCCTTTCCGCCCCCCTTGCTCGCAACATCGAAATTCTGAGCGCCTCCCTTGGGGATGGCGACCTCATGTTGAAGGCCCTTCTGGACAAGCGGTTCGAGGAGCTTGACGGGCTCGTCGTCGCCGGCCTTGGGGACGGGGACGTACCGTCGGGCTGGGTCCCCCTGCTCCGGAAACTCGTCCGCTCGGAGATACCCGTCGTGCTGGCCTCGCGCGCGGGCGGGCTTGTCCAGGACGCGGAGGACTTCGAGGGCAGCGCCTCTCAGCTCCTGGAGATAGGGCTGATGGACGCCGGGCTGCTCACCCCCTATCAGGCGCGCATCCGACTAGCCGTTGGGCTTTCGGCGGGGCTCAAAGGGGAAGAGCTTGGCCGTTATATGCGGGGCGGACAATAATGGCCCCGGTAGAAAGCGTGCCCCGCGGGATCGTCGCCATCGTTGGCCGTCCCAATGTGGGGAAGTCCTCGCTCTTCAACCGCCTGATTGGCCGGAGAGAGGCTATCGTTGACGATACCCCGGGCGTTACCCGCGACCGTCTCTACGGCGAGGCGGAGTGGCGCGGACGTTCCTTTTACGCCATCGACACGGGGGGCATCCTGGGGGAGGCCTCCGCCTTCAGCGAGGGAATCCGG
>JAFUYV010000066.1 GCA_017476945.1 Fretibacterium sp. | reverse complement strand
GGGACGGTGACGCCGCACACGAAGTTCAAGGGCGAGGTTTACGTGCTGAAGAAGGAGGAGGGCGGTCGTCACACGCCGTTCTTCGCGGGGTACAAGCCGCAGTTCTACTTCCGGACGACGGACGTGACGGGGAACATCAAGCTGCCGGAGGGAGTGGAGATGGTGATGCCCGGAGACAACGCGACGTTTGAGGTGGAGCTGATTGTGCCGATCGCGATGGAGGAGGGACTCCGCTTCGCGGTGCGCGAGGGCGGCCATACGGTTGGCGCCGGCGTCGTCACCAAGATCATCGAGTAACGCTGAGGGACAGGAGCGGCTGGCCGTTGTTGCTGGCCGCCTTTAACCTTTAAAAAATATACGGAAAGGGATGTTTTGAATGGCCGATATCGTTGGGCTGACCTGCACGCAGTGCAAGCGTCGCAACTACACGACGACGGTGAACAAGAAGAAGCAGTCGAAGAAACTTGAGCTTAAGAAGTTCTGCAAGTGGTGCAACGCGTCCGTTCTGCACAAGGAGTCCAAGTAAGCGGTTTGAGAGTTCATCGAAAATCGCTTGCGTAACCTTTAAGACGGGTGTAAAATACTCTTCGTTTTGATGTAGGTCCGTAGCTCAATTGGTAGAGCACCGGTCTCCAAAACCGGGGGTTGCAAGTTCGAGTCTTGCCGGGCCTGCCATTTTTTATGGGAGGGCACAAGATGGCCAAAGAGCTCGTGAGCTCAATACCGGGCGCCGCCTTCCTGCGCGAGGCCCGGGCCGAGTTGAAGAAGGTTACGTGGCCCAGCAGGAAACAGATTGGGTATTGGACGCTGATCGTCATCGTTTTTACGCTTTGCGTCTCGTTGTATTTGGGACTTGTTGATTTTGTCCTTGCTTGGCTTTTCTCCATTTTGTTGGGGTAACAGGCCGTCGTCTTGGCTCCGATGAGAAGACAGGGGGATCGCCGTTGGTACGTCGTACAGACGTATTCGGGCTATGAGAACCGTGTAAAGGCTGACTTGGAGCAGCGCATCGCTACAATGGCGATGGAGGAAAGCATCTTCAACGTGCTTATCCCCGTGGAAGAGCGCGTCGTTATGAAGGACGGGAAGAGCCGCAAGGTCTCGAGAAAACTCTATCCCAGCTATGTCATGGTGGAGATGATCCTGGACGAGCAGTCGTGGCACGTCGTGCGTCACACGCCAGGGGTGACCGGGTTTGTTGGGGCAGGCACGCATCCTATCCCCTTATCCGAGGATGAGGTCGCGCAGGTGATGTCCGCGATGAGCAAGGATCAGAAGCCGAACGTGGAGATCAACCTCAAGATAGGGGACACGGTTACGGTTAAGAGCGGCCCTATGGCAGGGCAGACGGGGCCTGTGGTTGAGATAAATTCCGAAAAGGGCAAGGTCAAGTTCACCGTCAGCTTGTTTGGGCGCGAGACGGTGACGGAAACGGATTATCAGCTTTTGGAGAAGGTCTGATTAAAATTAGCCCCTCCTTTCTGCGTTAGGTGGAGAGCTTTTGAAGGGGCTGTGAGAGGGGATTTTGTTGCATGGCTAAGAAGGTCATAGGGCAGGTTAAGTTGCAGTTGCCTGCCGGCAAGGCGACGCCGGCTCCTCCTGTGGGTCCCGCGTTGGGACAGCACGGGGTCAACATTATGGAGTTCTGCAAGCAGTTCAACGCAAAGACGTCGGACCAGGCGGGGCTCGTTATCCCGGCGGTTATTACTGTTTATGCCGACCGCAGCTTCACCTTTGAGCTCAAGACGCCCCCGGCGGCGGTGCTGCTGAAGAAGGCCGCAGGGATTGAATCGGGTTCCGGCGTGCCCAACAAGACGAAGGTGGGGAAGGTTTCCCGCGCGAAGGTGAAGGAGATTGCCGAGATGAAGCGCCGGGACCTTAACGCCAACGATGTCGAGGCCGCGATGCGGATGAGTGAGGGTACAGCCCGTTCCATGGGGCTGGAGGTTGCGGATTAATTTTCCCTTTTTTGCGGTAAAGTGGCAGGGTTCCGGTGAAGCCAGGAGTCCGTTACCGACCACGGGAGGTTATTGAAATGAAACGAAGCAAGCGGTACATGGAAATTGCGAAGAAGGTCGAGCACGGCAAGCTCTACGGCCTCCGAGAGGCGGTTGAGCTTTACAAGCAGATCGCGACGGCGAAGTTTGATGAAAGCATTGAGCTGCACGTGCGCCTTGGCGTTGACCCTCGCCATGCGGATCAGCAGGTCCGCAGCACCGTCTCCCTTCCTCACGGCACGGGCGTGACCAAGAAGGTTCTGGTCCTGGCCGCTGGTGAGAAGATCAAGGAAGCGGAGGAGGCCGGCGCGGACGTTGTGGGCGGCGAGGAGCTGGTGCAGCAGATCGCGGGCGGTTGGATGGACTTTGACGCGGTCATCGCGACGCCGGATATGATGAAGTCCGTTGGACGCTTGGGCAAGGTGTTGGGCCCTCGTGGGCTTATGCCCAGCGCGAAGACGGGGACCGTTACCTTTGAGCTGGCGAACGCCGTGAAGGAGATCAAGGCTGGGCGTGTGGAGTTTCGCGTTGACAAGGCGGGCATCACCCACAACGCTGTCGGCCGCAGGGCGTTCTCCGTGGACGACCTTTTTGATAACGTCAAGGCATTGCTTCAGGCGATCTACCGTGTGCGTCCTGCGTCGGTGAAGGGGACGTACGTGAGGAGCATCACCATCGCGCCGACGATGGGGCCGGGGATTCCCGTGGATCCGTCGGTGGCTCAAAAAGAGGTTGCCGCTTAGTTTTGCATCCTATCTCGACAAAACTTCTTGCCGGAGACAGCGGGGGCCCAAAGGGCTCAATCATCCCGCCGAGGTGAGTGAAGGCTTGATATAAAGGTATGCCTTTAACTCCTCCCGGCTCCGGCTGAGGGGAGTTTTTGATTTCTTTCAGAAGGAGGTGAAAGATATGCCAGCAAAGGTCAAATACGAACAGGTGGATCTCCTTAAGGAGAAGCTGTCGCGCTCCAGCGCTGTCTTCGTGGGGGAGTATCGTGGGATGACCGTCGCCCAGAGTACGGCGCTGCGCTCTCGCGTCCGTGCGGCTGGGGGAGAGCTGAAGGTCGCGAAGAACACGCTCTTCGCCATCGCCATGAAGGAGGCGGGGCTTGAGGCTCTTCCGGAGTCCATGACGACGGGCCCGAACATCTACGCCCTGTGCTATGACGATCCTGTGGCCGTGGCGAAGGTCCTCAAGGAGTACGCCACCGACAAGACGCAGAAGGCGTTTCTCCTGAAGGGTGGTCTTCTTGACAAGACGCTGCTCGACCTCAACCAGCTTTACGCCCTGGCTGACCTTCCCTCGAAGGACGTGCTGCGGGGCCAGGTGGTCCGCACCATCGCGGCGCCTATCTCTGGGCTGGTCAACGTGCTGTCCGGCACGATGCGCGGGCTGGTTACGTGCCTCGCGCAGATACGCGACAAGAAAGAGGCCGCGTAGGGCAGGGTTCGTTTAATCATTTTGTAAGATTTAAGGCTTCGTCCAGGATGAAAGCCGGATGAAGTAAATTTTGAAAACTTTGGAGGTAACGTTATGTCTCGTGATGAGTTGATCCAGGCTATTGAGCAGATGTCCGTCCTCGAGCTTTCCGAGCTCGTGAAGGCCCTTGAGGATAAGTTCGGCGTTTCCGCCTCCGCCGCCCCCGTGATGATGGCGGCCATGCCCGGCGCCGCCCCCGCGGCCGCCGCTGCCGAGGAGAAGACGGAGTTTGACGTCATCTATAAGGCGCCCGGCGCGAACAAGATCGGGGTCATCAAGGTGGTCCGTGAGATCACCGGCCTTGGCCTGAAGGAGGCTAAGGAGCTTGTTGATAACCCGCCCAAGCCCGTCAAGGAAGGTGTCTCCAAGGAGGAGGCTGAGGAGCTCAAGAAGAAGCTCACGGAAGCGGGCGCCGAGGTGGAGCTTAAGTAGAATTTTGTCTCAATCAAGCGGCCCCCGGGGTCGCTTTTTTGTATTTTTTGATGAAATGGAGGTTTTAGGATGGGTGCGCAGAATAAGAAGGGGAACGTCCCCGTGGATAAGAAAAAAATCATTATCATCGTGTGTATCGTTGTGATCCTTGTCCTGAACGTCCTTTGGACGGTGCTTCAGAATAAGTTCACGCCTAAGCTGGCGGAGGTGAACGACGCCATCGCGAAGGTGGAGGCGCGTATCACGAAGCTGGAGCAGGGGGGGCTGCCCGACGTCGCGGACCTGCGCGAGGACTTCAGCAAGCTCAAGGGGATGGCGGCGGGCTATGAGGAGCGCCTTGCGCAGCTTATGAAGGCTGAGGAGGAGCAGCTCGCGACCCTGGAGGCTCAGGTGGCGGCGCAGAAGGCCAGGGTCGAGGCCCTGAAAGCCCAACTGGCTCCGGCGGCGAAGGCGGAATAGGGTTTCGATCAGCAGAACTGTAAGGGGAGGAGGGGCTGCCCTCCTCCTTTGTTTTAGGGGGACACATGAGACAGGAGCAGATCAGAAATTTTTGTATCATCGCCCACATTGACCACGGCAAATCGACGCTGGCGGACCGCCTGCTGGAGCGGACGGGGACGGTGCGGTCCCGAGACATGAGGAACCAGCTCCTGGACTCCCTGGCACTGGAGCGGGAGCGGGGCATCACGATCAAGCTGGTGCCCGTCCGCATGGATTACACGTCGCCGGATGGCCGGAAGTGGATTTTGAACCTCATCGACACACCGGGACACGTGGACTTCGCCTACGAGGTCTCGCGTTCCCTGGCGGCCTGCGAGGGGGCGCTGCTGGTCGTTGACGCCAGCCAGGGGGTCGAAGCCCAGACGGTGGCCAACGCCTATCAGGCGATAGAGCAGGGGCTTGAGATATTGCCCGTCGTTAACAAGATTGACCTTCCCTCCGCGCGCCCGGACAACGCGAAAAAGGAAATTCAGGATGTCGTCGGCTTGGACGCCGGGGACGCGATCCTCGCCAGCGCGAAGGACGGCCGTGGAGTGGATGAAATCTTAGAGCGTATCATCGAGCGGGTCCCAGCCCCGGAGGGGGATCCTGATGCCCCGCTCCAGGCGTTGATCTTCGACTCCGTGTACGACAACTACCGCGGCGTGATCTGCTACGTCCGCGTGGTGAACGGCACGCTGCGGGCGGGACAGAGCATCCTCTTTATGCAGACGGGGAGCTCGTATCCCGTCGATGAGGTGGGGGTGTTCAAGCCCGGCTTCACGCCCGTTGACCGGCTCGGGCCGGGCGAGGTGGGCTACATCGCCGCGAGTATCAAGACCCTGGCGGAGGCCCAGGTGGGGGACACCGTGACCGACGCAAGTCATCCCGCCGGGGGGCCGCTCCCCGGCTACCGTAAGGTCAAGAGCGTCGTCTTCTGCGGCTTCTACCCCGTGGAGCGGGACAACTACCCGCAGCTCCGTGACGCGCTGGAGAAGCTCTGCCTGAACGACGCCGCCGTCACCTACGAGCCGGAGACCTCCGTGGCGCTGGGCTTTGGCTTTCGCTGCGGCTTTCTCGGGCTGCTGCACATGGACGTTGTGCGGGAGCGTCTGCGCGGGGAGTATGACGTGGATCTGGTGGCTACTGCGCCAAACGTCGTTTATGAGGTCGTCGCTCAGGATGGCTCGGTCATCGAGGCCCACCGCCCCAGCGACTTCCCGGAGGCGGGGGACATCGCCGAGGTGCGCGAGCCCTTCATCAAGCTCTCGGTCTTCGTGCCCTCGGAGTTCATCGGGCGGGTGATGCAGCTGGTGCAGGAGAAACGGGGAACCTATCGCTCCATGGACTACCTGACGCCGGAGTCACCGGGGGAACCGCTGAGCGGGCGCGTGCGCCTTGTCTATGAGATGCCCCTGTCGGAGTTTATCATGGACTTTCACGACAAGCTGAAGTCCCAGACGCGGGGCTACGCCTCCCTGGACTACGAGTTCATCGGCCTCAAGCCCTCGGACCTGGTGCGCGTGGATGTCCTCGTCAACGGCGAGGCAGCGGACGCCTTCTCCTTCATCTGCCACAGGGAGCAGGCCTATAACCGCGGGCACGCCGCCGTGACGAAGCTGAAGGCGCTCATCCCCAGCCAGCTCTTCGAGGTGCCCATCCAGGCCTCCATCGGCAAGCGCGTCATCGTGCGCGTCAACGTCAAGGCGCTGAGGAAGGACGTTCTCGCAAAGTGCTATGGCGGGGACATCACCCGCAAGCGCAAGCTGCTGGAGAAGCAGAAGGAGGGCAAGAAGCGCATGAAGCAGATCGGGCGCGTCTCCATCCCGCAGGAGGCGTTTCTGGCCTTCATGCAGGTGGACGAGGCGGAGTAAGATGTTCGTTACGGACATTATGGGTTTCTCCAAACGCGCGTCGGATTGTCCTCGGAGCAACCTTCCGAGTCTCCGCGGTCCAGCGCGGCCCCGGATGAGGAATGCGGCATATTACGATCAAGGGGGGGAAACGCAGAACGAATGAAGAGCTTGAAAGATGCCAACGATTTTGGGGAGCCTAGCGGCATTCCGGCACGGACCCCAGGCGAATTTCTGCGCCGCTGGAAAGATACACGGCATGGGCGTCCAGGCGATTAACCCGGAGGTTTTTGGTTTCCCCCTTTCCCTCTACATCCACGTTCCGTTCTGCGCGGCGAAGTGCGGGTACTGTTCCTTTTACAGCCGCCCGCCGCGGGGGCCCCTTGAGGCCGTCTCGTGGCTCGACGCCCTGGAGGTTGAGGCCGGGCTCTGGCGCGAACGGGCGGGACGCCGGATCCCCCTGCGGACGCTCTACGTTGGCGGGGGGACGCCGAGCCTGCTGCCCGTCCCCCTGTGGCGCAGGCTGCTCGCGGTCGTTGAGCGGAACTTCGATTTGACGCCCCTCATCGAGGCGTCGGCCGAGGCCAATCCCTCGTCCCTTACGGAGGAGCTGATGCGCCTCTGGGAGGACTCCTGCCTCACCCGCGTTAGCCTCGGCGTGCAGAGCCTGAACGACGCGGAGCTGCGTACGCTGGGCCGTCTGCACGACGCGGACAGGGCGCTGTGGGCGATGGGGCGCGCTGCCCGCTCCCGGCTCGCGCTCAGCGCCGATCTCATCTTTGGCGTGCCGGGGCAGACGCTCCGCTCGTGGTCGGCCTCGCTGCGGGGGGCGCTTGCGGTCGGGGCGTCGCACCTCTCGACCTACCAGCTCACCCTGGAGCCGGACACGCCGCTGGGACGTTCCGCTCCCGTGCTGCCGGACGGCTACCCCTTCTACCGTTACGCACAATGGCTGCTGCCCCGGAAGGGCTTCCCTCAATATGAGATATCGAGCTTCGCCCCGGAGGGACGGGAATGCCGTCACAACCTGGCCTACTGGCGGCAGGAGAACGTGCTGGCCCTCGGCCCGGCCGCATGGGGATATCTGGAGGGGCGGCGCTATGAGAACCCCCGGACGCTGGAGGCATACCTCAGCGCGGCCGCGAAAAATTTTCCGGAGCCCCTCGCGGCGGGGGAGACGCTGAGCCCCAGGCAGCGGGCGGTGGAGGCCGCCATTCTTGCCCTGCGGACGCGGTGGGGGATCCGGCGTGAGGACTTCGCCGCGCGGCGGGGCGCCGCGTTCCTTGCGGAGGTTGAGGGCGTGATGTCCCGGCTCCCCTCCCGCCTTGTCCGCGACGGGGGCGGGCGTCTGGCCCTGACCCCTGCGGGGATGCGCGTGGGCAACGCGGTGTGGACGGAGCTGATGGAGCTGCTGTGACAGGGACGCGCCAGACAAAGAGACAAATATCCCGTCGCCCAAAAGGGGCGGCGGGACTTTCAGGAGATAAATAAGTGTTTCCGAGGAAGACAGGGCGTCGCCCTCACAACGACGCCTTATCTTTTGTGGCAGATTGAATTAAACTAGCGCTTTCTTCCTAACGCT
>JAFUYV010000005.1 GCA_017476945.1 Fretibacterium sp. | reverse complement strand
CCGCGGAAATCCTTGACAAGACGATGAGGGACTGGAACGGCTATGTGGCCGGCAGGAACGACCCGGACTTCGGCCGGACGAACTTCGCCGAGCCCCTGGACAGGGCCCCGTTCTACGCGATTAAGGTCACGGCCGGCATCCACCACACCATGGGCGGCCTGAAGATCGACCCCAGTGCCCGTGTGCTGAAGGAGGACGGCTTGCCCATTCCGGGGCTGTTCGCCGCGGGCGAGGTCACGGGCGGGGTGCACGGCGGCAACCGTCTGGGCGGCAACGCCGTGGCGGACTTCGTGATCTTTGGCCGTATCGCCGGGCAGAGCGCGGCAGGGGCGGAGGCTCCGGCCGAGGTGTCGGCGGCCCCCGCAAAGGCGGCCTTCACGCCGGGGACCTACGAGGGCTCCGGGAAGGGCTACAGCGAGGAGACCGACGTGACGGTGAGGGTCACGGTGGACGGCAAGGCCATCACCGCGGTGGAGATTGAGGGAGCGGGGGAGCTGCCCTTCGGCGTGCCCCAGTTCGAGGCATACGGCAAGGCGCTAATCGGCCGATCGGATGGGAACATCGACGCGGTCAGCGGCGCGACCATGACCCGCGACGGCATCGCGGCCGCTGTGGAGAAGGCCCTGTCCGCGGCCCGCGGGGAGAGGGCGGAGCAGGCCGGGCCCATGACCTTCAACCCCGGCTCGTACACCGCCACGGCCGACGGCTACAACGGCCCCCTGACGGTCAAGGCGACCTTTGATAAGGATAAGCTCACGGCAATCGACGTGGTGTCCAGCGTGGAGACCGCCCACGTGGGCGACGTGGTCTTCGACATCATGATCCCCGACATGCTCCGGGCCAACGGCTCAGGGGTGGACGCCGTTTCCGGCGCGACTTTCTCGACCCGGGCGCTGCGCAACGCGGTCAACGCCGCGGCGGAACAGGCCGCCTGCACCAACATGGACGCCTTCACGTCCGCCCGGGTGGAGCACCCGGCACAGGAGCCCATCGACGTGACCTACGACGTGGTCATCGTGGGCGCGGGCGGGGCGGGCATTGCGGCCGCTGCCCAGGCGGCTCAGGACGGCAACACCGTTCTGATTATCGAGAGGAACGCGGAGGTCGGCGGCAACACCCTGGTCTCCGGCGGACAGTACCAGAGCGTCATGCCCTACCTGGTGTGGGACCCGAAGGACCAGGACGCCACGAAGGGTGTGTATGCCTTCACCGGCACGGCCTACGAGAAGGTGAAGTCCGTCCCAGGTTGTATCAACGAGCTCAAGATGATCCTGAACTGGAGCGAGGCCCCCTTCGACGCGGAGTACTACCAGACCCACGAGTACGTGGCCGGGGACGCGGCGGAGCTGTCGAAACACGGCGTCCACGCGGAGTACCTGCCGACGCTGAGGGCCCTCAAGGCGGAGATTCAGGCGTACCTCGACTGGGCTCAGCCGAAGCTGGACGCGGGCATTCCGGAGAACCAGCTCACCCTGTTCTCCACGCTGAACCTACACATCTTCCAGACGTATTACGGCGGGCTTCGCCAGAGCGCAGACGGGAAGCGCTGGATCTATGGCGACGTTGCCCTGGTCAAGCAGTTCATCGAGGGCGGCCAGGGGCTGAAGGAGTGGTTGGAGGCGATGGGGGCCACCTTCCGGGAGGACGCCCAACCCACCCTCATCGGCGCGCTGTGGTACCGCGAGAACGAGTTCATCGGTGCGAAGGTTGACGTTGACGGCGACGGCAAGCCGGAGGACTACGCCGGGCGCTGGGGGACCTACTTCGTCGCGCCGGCCCACGAGTTTCTGAAGGCCAACGGGGCCAACCGGATCCTGCTCCGCACCACCGCTAACAGCCTGATTCAGGTCGGTGGCCGCGTCATCGGCGTCCGGGCAACCCGTTACGACGGCACGAGGGTGACGGCCTACGCCAACAAGGGCGTCATCCTGGCCACGGGCGGTTACGCCGCCAACCTCCAGGAGGTCGTCGATAAGAACATCTACTGGTCCACCGAGTACCTGTCCACGGCCACCAAGACCACGAACCGCTCCTCCCTCCGGGGCGACGGCATCACCATGGCCCAGGCCTTGGGCGCGGACACCATGGGGATGGGCTTCACCCAGCTCATGCCGATCTCCTGGGTGGACAACGGCAACCTCGCCTTCGGGGGCGGCAACTACGCCTGCTGGATCAACCCCAACACGGGCCGCCGCTTCGTGGACGAGGGCTCCGAGCGCGATGTGCTCTCCCTGGCGGAGTTCCGTAACGGCATGGACTTCAAGGGCTCCAAGGGGACCTTTCTGGAGTTCTACAACGCCGAGGAGAAGATTCCGGGACCCATCCAGCTCGCGGAGGGCGACTATCCGGGGCGCTACTACCGCCGCACCATCTCCCAGCTTCCCGAGCTGTTCAGGGAGCTCGGCGTCACGGCGGACCCGCAGGTGGTCGTCGAGACCATCAGGGCCTACGACAAGGCCGTGATGACCGGCGGCGAGTTCCCGGACGTGGGCAAGGCCATCGCCTCCCGCTGCATCGGCGACGTTGAGAAGAACGAAGACGGGACCTACAAGGCGGACACCTATAACCTGGAGGACACGCTGCTCACCATCCGCCTGATGGCCCCCAGCACCCATCACACCATGGGCGGCCTCGTGGTCGATACAGAGCGCCACGTGCTGAGCGCGGGCGGGAAGATCATCCCCGGCCTGTACGCGGCAGGCGAGGTGACGGGCGGCATCCATGGCGGCAATCGTCTGGGCGGCAACGCCATCGTTGAGATCTTTGTCTCCGGGCGCACGGCAGCCAAGGCCCTCACCGCGGACAACCAGTAGAAACCTCGCGACGGGTGAAAGAACCGGGAGGGCTGCTCATGGCGGCCCTCCCAAATTTTCTGCCCTGGCGAAAAGTTACGCCTTCTCTGCGCAGATTGGTGTTTTGCGCTGTCGCTTTTAAGGGAAAAAAGAGATAAAATATGAGCGTTGCGCTTTCTTAGCGGAAGGAGACAGCCCCGTGCGGAGAGCGGTTGTTATTCTGGCTGGAGGTGAGCTGCCTATGGAAGATCTTTACAGTCAAATAGATTTTATCGTATCAGGGGGCGCATTAAAGCTCTTGACGGATTTCCTTGGCTCAAAGGACCTGCCTACGCTGGTGATCGAGCCCAGCGGGGAGAACTTTCAGGTTCTG
>JAFUYV010000065.1 GCA_017476945.1 Fretibacterium sp. | reverse complement strand
GGATGCCCCGCGCCGGCCGGATGCCGCAGCTCTCGAAGAGGGCCGCGTGCTGAAGGGGCCAAGTCACGGCGTGCATGAGCTCCTCCTTGACCTCCTCAAGGCCGCCGACATCCTCCCAGGAGACATCGGGGATCTCGACGAACACCTCCCGGACGGCGGAGGGCTCGATCTCCATGAGCGCCGCCATGAAGTGCCGCATTCCCACCTCCAGCGCGGCGACGCGCTCGTAGGGGATCTCCTGCGTCTGGAGGTCAACGTAAGGCAGGATGTCGCGGACGCAGGCCATGGCCGCCTCCTTGGCCAGGGCCTCCAGGTCGGCGCCCACAAACCCGTGGGAGAGGTCCGCGACCTTCTTGAGGTCCACGTCCTTCGCGAGGGGCATCCCCCGCGTATGAATTTGTAGTATCTCCAACCGTCCCTTGCGGTCGGGGATGGGCACGGCGATCTCCCGGTCAAAACGGCCCGGCCGCCGGAGCGCGGGGTCCAATGCGTTGGGGATGTTCGTCGCCCCGATAACAACGACCTGCCCGCGGGACTCCAACCCGTCCATCAGCGCCAGGAGCTGCGCCACAACACGGCGCTCCACCTGCTTCTCCCCCCCCATATCCTCGCGCTTGGGGGCAATGGCGTCGATTTCATCAATAAAAATGATGGAGGGGGCGCGTTCCTGAGCCTCCTCAAAGATGGCGCGGATACGTTCCTCGCTCTCGCCATAGAACTTTCCAATCACTTCCGGACCGGAGATATGGGTGAACCAGGCGTCGGTCTCGTTGGCGACGGCGCGGGCGATGACCGTCTTGCCCGTGCCTGGAGGGCCGTAGAGGAGGACGCCCTTCGGCGGCTGGATGCCGAGCCGCTCGAAAATTTGTGGGAAACGCAACGGAAGTTCAATCATCTCGCGCACCTTGCGTATCTGCGAGCCCAGCCCCCCGATATCCTCGTAGGAGACCTTGTGCGGCTGGGTCACCTCCGCGGGCTTGAGCAGGTTGAGGTAGGTGGAGGGGTTGATGACGGCCGTCCCCTCCGGTGTCGTCGCGGTGACGCGGAAGTCGCAGACGCGCGTCCCAAAGAGGTTGAGGCGTATCCGGTCGCCCGCCCGCACGGCCTGTCCCACGAGGAGGGACAGGATATAGGCCTCGTCCTTCTCCTTCTCAGAGAGGTTGGTGTTTGTCAAGGGCTGGAGCGTGGCGCTGCCGGCAAAGTGATATGCCACGGCCCCCTCAACGTTGACGTTGTCGTCCAGGGAGGCCGCCGCGTTCTCCCGAATCAGGCCATCCATCTGAACGATGCCCCGGCCGGTTCCCGGCTCTCCGGAACGAAGCCGTGCCGGGGTCGTCCTTTTTCCCGTGATTTCGATGATATCGCCTTCGGAGAGCCCCAGCTCCGCCATGTCATCGGGATGGACCCGCGCGATGCCCTTCAACGCGTCGCCGGGGCAGGCCTCCTGAACCTTTAATATCTTCTGCATGTTCGTCCCTTCCTGATGAAGCGTTTAACTTATTTACACCCTTCCGCCGTTCCACAGATCGTCCAGCCGGACGAAGCGGTAACCCCTCGCGCGAAGCGCCGTGATGATCTCCGGCAGGGCCGCCACGGTGTTCGGCACGCCGGAGTGCATCAGCACCACCGTCCCCGGCCGGACGCTGCGGGTGACGAGGCGGACGATTTCCTCCTTGGGGCGGCCCGTGTAGTCCGCGCTGTTCAGGCTCCAAAGCCCCAGCCTCAGCCCCATGCGGCGCATGGCGTTGAGCACCTTGAGGTTAAAGCCCCCGCCCGGCGGGCGCAGAAAACGCGTCTTTCTCAGGCCAAGACCCTCGACCACCTCGTCGCAGCGCTCCGCCTCCCGCATGATCTTCTCCACCCAGAGGCGGTAGAGCTTTGGGTGCGTGTAGCTGTGGTTGGCGATCTCATGTCCCGCCGCCGCCAGGGAAAGGGTGATGGGGGCGTACCGCTCGGCGAACTTTCCCACCAGGAAGAACGTCGCATGGACGTCCTGCTCCTTTAGCACAGCCATGAGCTCCTGCATCCCGTGCTCACGGGGGCCGTCGTCGAAGGTCAGCGCCACCTCCTTCACGAACGGGTCTCCGGAGGCGATGCCCCAGCGGCCCCGCTCCGCGGAGAGCGGCCCCCACTCCACGCAGAGAAACAGGGCGAGCGCGGCGGTCATGAGCCTTCTATACAGCAACATCCTCAGTCCTTTACCATAATATCCTCCCCTGCCCACTGGGCACAGGCAAATATCAGCCTTCTACGAGAGGGAAGTTCCAAGCTCAGAAGATATAATAATACAAATTGCTCTTTATGAGGAGGAGAAATTCCGTGAGACCGAACCGGGATCAGGCACTTGAGCTTTTGAAAAAGTACAACAAGGAGGAGTCCCACATCCACCATGCGCTGGCCGTGGAGGGCACGATGCGCCACTTCGCAAGGTTGGCGGACGCCGCGGGCACTCTCCCAGCGGGGGAGGACGAGGAGCTGTGGGGCGTCGTGGGGCTGCTGCACGACATCGACTGGGAGCAGACGGCGGAGACGCCGGAGCGGCACTGTCACGTTGCGCCGGAGATGTTGCGCGAGGCCGGGGTGGACGAGGATATCATTCACGCCGTCGTCTCCCATGGCTACGGGATATGCGCGGACGTGGAGCCGTCCAGCGCCATGGAGCGCACGCTCTTCACCGTCGACGAACTGACGGGCCTGGTCATCACGGCGGGGCTGGTGCGGCCGTCGCGTTCCCTCGCGGACCTGGAGCTGAAGTCCGTGAAGAAGAAATGGAAGGACAAAGCGTTCGCCCGCGGGGTGAACCGCGAGGTGATTAAGGAGGGGGCCGAGAGGATGGGGATGCCGCTGGACACGGTGATCGACGAGACCATCAAGGCCCTCCGGCCCATTGAGAAGCAGATTGGAATGTAGGAGGGATCAATATGAGCATCAGAATACTTTTGGCGGATGACCATCCCCTGACCCGGGCAGGCATTGCGGAGTTCCTTCGCCGCGAGAGCTCCTTTGAGCTCGTGGCGGAGGCTGAGGACGGCCTCAGGGCCTGGGAGCGGATTCAGGAGCTGAAGCCCGACGTCGCCCTTTTGGACATTCGCATGCCCGGCATGGACGGTGTCTCCGTCGCCCAGAAGGTGAAGAACGAAGGGCTGCCCACCGCGACGGTCATGCTGACCTCCTACGACGCGCAGCAATACGTCATGGCCTCCCTGCGGGCTGGGGCGAAGGGCTTCGTGCTCAAGACGGTGAGCCCGCGGGAGCTCACGGCAGCCATCAATACCGTCGCCAAGGGAGGGCTCTACCTCGATCCCGAGGTTGCCTCCGTGATGGGCAAGAGCGACTTCGTCCCTGAACAGCTCTCCGCGCGGGAGCGGGAGGTCCTGCTTCTGGCGGCCAAGGGACTCTCCAGCAAGGAGGTGGCCAAGCGTCTCTTTATCAGTGAGCGTACGGTGCAGACCCACCTGGCCTCCATCTACGATAAGCTGGGCTCCAAGAACAAGACGGAAGCCCTGTTGCTGGCCCTCAAGTATGGAGTTGTTACCCTTGAGGAGATCCTGGAGGACGGGGACTAGGACGGCGCGGGGCGATGCTGGAGCGAATGAAGCGAATTCTCTGCGGCCTCTTCTCCCGCGGGAGAGCTGCCGGTAAGCCAAAACACCATTTCCTGGCCTTCCTCCTCTGCGCCCTGATCCTTCCCTCCGTCGCCGTGGTCCTTGTGGCGGTGGGGGGCATGGTCAGCCAGGAGCGCGCGATGGAGGCCGCCGTGCGCTCCTATGTCCAGGACCTTGCGGAGAGCATGGCCTATCACCTGAGCTCCAGCAGCCAGCTTGGCGCGCTACCCCTCCTCAGCGACATGACGGGCTATCCTTTCTTCTCATGGGGCCCGTCCATCCCGGGGTGGGTTGCGCTCATCAGCCTGGACGGGCGGGTCATCATGGCCTCGCCCGGGGCGATGAACATCGCCGCCATCTGGCGGAGGGACCTGCCCATAGGCAAGGCAACCCGTGTGGAGGACAAACAGGGCGCGCAGTACACCCTGGCGATCTACCCGCTCACTCGGGGGGACGGCTACGTCGTCGCGGCCGTCTCCTGGGACCAGCTCCTGGGGGGGCTTGTGCGGATGTCCCGCATGTGGCCGGTGCTCATCGTCCTCGTGACGCTCGGCAGCTTCTGGGCCATACGCCTTCTCTGGCGCCGCCTGGTCCTGCCGCTTCAGTCCCTTGTCGCGGAGATCGACAACCTCCGAGTCGGCAAAGATGTGCCGGGCGAGCTGGGCCGCGGCGCGGTGAAGGAAATTGAGAGCGTCCAGGACGCCCTGACCCGCTTCGCCCAAGCGGCCGTGGAGCGGGATAACCTGCGTAACCGCTATGTGCAGGACATCGTTCGGGTCCAGGAGAAGGAGCGGGTGGACATGGCGCGGGAAATTCACGATGGGCCGCTTCAGGACATCACGGCTCTCCTCCAGCAGATACACATGTCCCTGGATGAGGCGGAGCAGCAGGATTCCGCGCCTTCAGCCCAGCAGCCCCTGTCCCGCATCAAGAGGGCGGAGGGCCTTGCCAGGACGGTGGTGCGGGAACTGCGCTCCCTCTGCGACGAGCTGGCGCCGCCGTGGGTTGATTTGGGGTTGACGGAGACGCTCACGGAGCTTGCGGAGCGCCTGTCGCAGAACTACGGCATCCAGGTGAGCGTGGACGTCGAGGATCCCCCTGAGGGAAGCTCCCAGCGCAGCGTGCGCGGCCTCGACGTTGGCCCGGAGACGACGCTCTCGTTCCTGCGCATCCTTCAGGAGGCCGTCTCGAACGCCGTCCGGCATGGAGAGGCGACAGAGGTCCGCGCCGCCCTCTCCCTGGAGGAGGTCGAAGGCGGGGAGAGGCTCCGCCTCGATATCTGGGACAACGGCCGCGGCTTCGATGCCGACATCGACCACGAGGCCCTCCGCCTTCAGGGGCACCGCGGGCTGGCGAACATGACGGAGCGGATGTCCCTCATGGGCGGCACCCTCACGATAACCTCCGAGATCGGCAAGGGGACGCACATCCTTGCCGCGTTGCTGGTTTAACCTCAATCCGACATAGTGGATGCTGTGCAGCGGGCGTAATTTTTGCCCTCTCTCCGTGTGTCGATGAGGAACCTACGGATGTGCCCGAACGGCGACCCCGCGACGCGCTTCCCCGTGCTGTTGATGTTCGCCAGCCTGCCCGTCTCCACCGCGCCGTTGAGCGAGGTGCGGTGGACGCCGGTGGTCAGCACGCGCTTGGCGGCACCAGGCGCAGGACCTCCAGCGTCGCGGAGTTGCTCAGGCCAACTGTAGTCTCGTGCATACTCTCCGCGACGCCGTCCGCCACCTCTGCCCTATGCGGCGTATTGGGAATATAATAGCAATATCCCACGACGCCCCCAAATTTGTGATGAGGAGGGTGAGGACATGGAAGAGCAGAGGCCGTTATACGAGAGGGCCAGCCCTGAGGAACTGTGGAGATATGCTCAGCTCCTTGTGCGATGGTTCCGGGTGCACGCGCGGGCCCTGCCCTGGCGCGAAGGGGGGTACGATCCCTATCGGGTCCTCGTCTCGGAATTTATGTTGCAGCAGACACAGGTGGGGACGGTGATCCCTTACTTTGAGCGATGGATGTCCCGCTGGCCGGACCTGCGCTCCCTGGCCGCTGCTGATGAGCTGGAGGCGCTCAAGCTGTGGGAGGGGCTGGGCTACTATTCCCGGTGCCGCAACCTCCTCGGGGCCGCGCGCGCGCTGGTCGAGGCCGGGCATGACAGTCCCCCCGCGTCGGTCGAGGCGCTGCGCGCCTGCCCGGGGATAGGGGAGTATACGGCCGGCGCCGTGGCCAGCATCGGCCATGATGTCCCCGTGCCTGCGATTGACGGCAATGCGGAGCGCGTTATCTCCCGGCTGCTGGCGATTGAGGAACCGGCGGGTTCTCCCGCCCTTCGCCGCGAGGTCGTGGAGGCCGTTACCTTCATGCTCCAAGGAGTGAGCGCGCGCGAGCTCAATCAAGCCCTTATGGACCTTGGAGCGATGGTCTGCACGCCCTCAAGGGGACGTGCCCCCCTCTGTGGGGACTGCCCTTGGGAAAACGGTTGTTTTGCGCATAAAATGGCCCATGAAATGAGGTTTCCCTTGCCCCGGCAACGTGCTGTCGTCTCCCAGGAGAATGTTTGGGGGCTCCTCGCCCTGTCCAATGCAGGCCTTCTACTCCATCATCGTCCTGCCAAGGGGCTCTGGGCGTCTATGTGGGAGGTTCCATGGTTCGACAGAAAGAGGGATTTCTGGGAGGATTTTGAGGCTTGGCGCGCCTCAGAAATGTTTGATATTCAACTTAACGGAAACTCTCTCCAGGAGATTGGAAGGGCAAATTTTTCTTTTACCACGCATCGGGTCCGGGCATGGGTTGTTGCCTGTGACGTGAAGGATATCCATCTGACGCCGGCGGGAGCATGGCGTTTCTTCCCTGCTGATGAGCTTGACGGCCTTTCGCTGCCTGCGCCCAGCCGAAAGTTCTTGGCCTGCCTTGAGAAAAGTTTTAAGATATTTTAAATACACTGAGAGGAGCGCGATGCAGAATGTTCTCGTTTTCGCTTTTAAATGAGAGGTTGCATAAGTATCTCGTCATCTTTGTTCTTGTGATCTTCGCGGTCACGGCCACCATCCTTGATGGCTTTTATATCGTGGGGGAACAGGAGCAGGCGGTCATCACGATGTTCGGAAACATTGTCCGGACCGATACGGCAGGGCTCTATTTCAAGATACCTTACCTTCAAAAATGTCATATCGTGGACATGACAACACACGGCACGGGGATAGGCTATACCGTCGCGGGAAACGGCCAGAACATCACCCTTGACGACGAGGGGATCATGATCACCTCGGACTTCAATCTGGTCAACGTGGACTTCTACCTGGAGTATAAGGTGTCCGACCCCATCGCGTACCTCTATCAGACGAGCGCGCCCGAGGATATCCTGCGCAGCATGGTCCTGGCCTGCATCCGGAGCACGGTCGTGAACTTCACGGTGGACGACGTGATCACCACGGGGAAGAGCCGAATTCAGACGGAGGTGAAGGACGCCCTGTCCGCCATGCTGCAGGAGTATCGCATCGGCCTTCAGTGCGTCAACCTCACCGTTCAGGACGCCGCGCCCCCCACTGCGGAGATCGTGCAGGCATTTAAGGAGGTTGAGACGGCAAAGCAGGGAAAGGAGACCACGATCAACGGCGCGAAGAAATATCAGTCCGAGCAGCTCCCCCTGGCCGAGGCCCAGGCCGACCAGATATTGCAAAAGGCGGAGGCCGTTAAGCAGTCCCGTGTCGCGGAGGCCCAGGGACAGACCGCGCGCTTTAGTAATATGTACAACGAATATCGAGCCTATCCCCTCATCACGCGGCAGCGCCTTTTCTATGAGACAATGGAGGAGGTTCTGCCCGGCCTGAAGGTCATCATCACGGACGGAAAGACGCAGCAGCTCATGCCGCTGGAAAAATTTTGATTGCTTTAATTAGGATTGGAAGGGAGAATTGACGATGCGCGGATTTATCCTCAGGGTAGCGTCAGGGTTCATTGGTCTCATCGTATTCTTGTCTCTGCCGCTCTCGTTCTATGTAGTCCAGCAGAATGAGTATGTGGCGGTGTTTCAATTTGGCCGGATCATCCATGTGACGGATACGCCCGGCATAAAGTTCAAGCTGCCCCTCATCCAGAGCACGCAGCATATCTCGAAGAAGATACACCTGTATGACATGCCCGCGTCCGGTGTCATTACGAGGGACAAAAAGTCGATGATCGCGGACAACTTCGTGTTGTGGAGGGTGACCGACCCGGTGAAGTACGTTCAGACCCTGAACGCCATAGAGCCGCGCGCGCAGGAGAGAATTGAGGCGGCGGTCTACAACGCCGTCAAAAACGCCATCTCCTCCATGAGTCAGGATGAGGTCATCGAGGCCAGGGGCGAACGCCTGTCCCGCGCCGTCACGGAGGAGTCCAACAGTGACATCGGCGGTTATGGCATCGTCATCCTTCAGACGCAGATCAAGGCGCTTGACCTGCCCAACGATAACAAGGCCGCCGTGTACGAGCGCATGATCTCGGAGCGTCAGAACATCGCGGCGTCCTACGTTGCCGAGGGGAGGTCCGAGGCCCAGAAGATCAGGAACGCGACCGACAAGGAGGTCGCTATTAAGGTCGCGAACGCGAACCGCAGCGCGGACGTTCTGGTGGCGGAGGGCGAGGCGGAGTACATGAGGATACTCAAGAGCGCGTACGACACGCCGGAGAAGGCGGAGTTCTACAATTATATTCGCTCCCTGGACGCGCTGAAGAAGTCCCTGGCCGGAGGGAACAAGACGCTGGTCCTCGACAGGGAGTCCCCCCTCGCAAAGGTGCTCTATGGAGAGTAGGAGATGAGGGAGCCCATGTTCGAGCATATCAGGGAGCTTATCGAGGGGAAGAGGATCAAAGAACTTCGGGAGTTCGCCGGGGAAATCAACGCGACGGACCTGGCGGACGTGATGGACGCGCTGGCCCCGGAGGGGCGCGTGGTGTTGTTCCGTGCGCTGTCCAAGGACCTGGCGGCCGACGTGTTCTCCTACCTGGAGCCCGACACGAAGGAGGAGCTTGTCGCCCTGCTGTCGGACCCGGAGCTGGGGGGCATCGTGGACGAGTTGTTCCTGGACGACGCCGCGGACCTCGTTGAGGAACTGCCGGCCAATGTCGTGAAACGCATCCTGAGGAACGCCAGCGACGAGACGCGCCGGGGAATTAACCAGCTCCTGCAATACCACGAGGACTCCGCGGGCAGCCTCATGACCACGGAGTACATCGACCTCAAGGCGGATATGACCGTCGAGGATGCGTTCCGCTACATCCGCGAGGTCGGGATGGACAAGGAGACCATCTACACCTGCTACGTGGTGGACGCCCGGCAGGTCCTCATCGGGGTCGTGACCGTGCGGACGCTGCTCCTCTCGCAGTACGCCGACCGGATTGGCGACATCATGAGCGGCACAAACCTGATCTGCGTCTCCACAAGCGATGACCGGGAGAAGGTGGCGGAGCTCTTTCAAAAGTATGACTTCATTGCCCTGCCCGTTGTGGATTCCGAGCGCCACCTGGTCGGAATCGTGACGGTGGACGACGCGATGGAGGTCCTCGAGGAGGAAAGCACGGAGGACTTTCACAAGATGGCGGCGATGGTCCCCTTCGACGAGCCCTACCTGAGCACCGGCGTGCTGGAGCTGGCCCGGAAGCGCATCCTGTGGCTGATGGTGCTGATGGTGTCGGCCACGCTGTCCGGAGAGATCATCACCCACTATCAGGCGATCTTTGCCGCCGTGCCCGCGCTCATCGCGGCGATCCCCATGCTGATGGACACTGGGGGCAACGCGGGCTCCCAGTCGTCCACCCTCGTCATTCGCGGCATGGCGGTGGGGGAGCTGAGCCTTGGGGACGCCTTCAAGGTGCTGTTCAAGGAGCTGCGCGTGAGCCTCCTTGTGGGCGGGGCGCTGGCGTTCTTCAACGCCGCGTACAAGTACGCCCTGAGCGGGAATGCCTCCCTGTCGCTGACGGTCGGGGCCAGCCTTTTCGCGACGGTCATCTTTGCCCAGACGGTTGGGGGGATGCTGCCCCTCCTGGCCAAGGCGCTGAAGTTTGACCCTGCGCTCATGGCCGCGCCCATCGTCACAACCATCGTGGACGCGGGGAGCCTGACGGTCTACTTCCTCATCGCCCGGACGATCATGAGGGTGTAACTTCCTGAAAAACGGGCGAAAAGCCTCAGTCTGTTATAATAAATTCAGTCATACCTGATGGGGGAGGGGATTCGTCCCAAAGCAGATTTTACACAACAAGAGAAGGTGGGGTAATTATGTCATTTGAAACGGTTTCGGGCACGTTACAGATTTCCTGCAACATGGTCATGACAACTGCGCTCGCGGCGGTGTTGCTGCTCGTCGGTTTCGGGATCAAGGGCAAGTCGGGCGTCCTGACCAAGTACTGCATCCCGGCGCCCGTTATCGGCGGCTTTCTGTTTATGTTCATCACCTTTGCGGGCCACCAGACAGGGGCTTTCGCGTTTAAGTTCACGACGACCTTCCAGGGACCCTTCATGGACGCCTTCTTTACGACAGTCGGTCTGGGCGCGTCTATCGCGCTGCTGCGGAAGGGCGGTATCCTGCTGGTCGTCTACTGGCTGTGCGCGGGGATCGTCTCCATCATTCAGAACGTTATCAGCGTCGGGCTGGCCTCCGTCACGGGCCTTGAGTACCCTTACGCGCTGCTGGCCGGGGCGATCTCCATGATCGGAGGGCACGGGGCTGCCGGGTCCTACGGCTCCACGTTCGTCGAGATGGGCTATCCCGCGGGGGTCACCGTGGGCGCGGCGGCGGCGACCTTCGGCCTGATCTTCGCGGTCCTTGTGGGTGGTCCCGTGGCCAGGCTGCTCATTGAGCGGAACCACCTTACCCCGGACCCGACGGAGACCCTGGACACCTCCGTGGAGGAAATCAACGCCTCTCACGGGGAAAAGCTGAGCCCGCTGGACGTTATTAAAAACGTCGCGGCGATCCTGTTGTGCATGGCCATCGGGACGGAGGTCTCCGGCTGGATCAGCAAGCTGATCGGCATGGGGTTCCCGACCTACGTCGGCGCGATGTTCATCGCCATGATAGTGCGCAACCTTAACGAGAAATTCCACTGGTATCACTTCAGCTTCCCGCTGGTGGACGGGATCGGCGACGTCATGCTGAACCTGTACCTCTCCATGGCGCTGATGAGCCTGAACCTCTACCAGCTCCTCGACCTCGTCGGGCCGGTGCTTCTGATCGTCGCGGTGCAGGTGATCGCGCTCATCATCCTCTGCTACTTCGTCATCTTCAGTCTCCTCGTCAAGAACTATGATGCCGCCGTGATGTGCGCGGGTATGCTGGGTCACGGTCTGGGCGCGACGCCCTCGGCTATCGTCAACATGACGGCCGTCAAGGACCGCTACGGGATGTCCCGCAAGGCGTTCATGATCGTTCCCATCGTGGGTGCCTTCCTGGTC
>JAFUYV010000004.1 GCA_017476945.1 Fretibacterium sp. | reverse complement strand
GTTCCGCCGCCGCTTCCGCCGACGTTGAACATCATGCCGCCGCTGAACCCCTTGAGGAGCCCCGTGATGACCGTCGCCATGAACTTGTCCTCCGGCAGGGGCAGGGGGAAGTGTGCGAAGACGGAGAGAAACGTGGAGAAGGTGGAGATGGCTGTGAGGGTCAGCACGAGAAAGCGAAGGTTGAGGTCCTTCCTCCCCCACAGGACCAGGAGAAGGTTCCCGGCGAGGATGACCCAGTTGGGCGAGATGCCGAACATGTAGTTCGTCAGCACCGCGATGCCGGAGACTCCCAGGTCCGGGAAGTGATAGTGCAGCGTGAAGTAGCGGACGGCGAAGGCCTGGACGACGCTGGCCAGGACGACGACGGTAAAGGCCTTCCATTCCTTGCGGACCGTCAACATCAAAGGGGCCAAGACCCTTGAACTTTTAACGCGAAAACTCAAACGCGGCATCCTCCCTTTAAGGAATAGTCTTGCAGCATAATGGCACATTATAACAGTTATGTCAGAAGGCAGCATAACGCAAAACCCGGAGAAGGTCCTGCGGAGCATAATCGAGGCCCGCCGTGGCCAACATGGGAAGGAAAGGGCCATACCCGCTGCGCGGACGGATGAGGAGGTCTTGTTTAAGTGCTCCTTTATCTCGTATTGCGTTATAATAAGGAGATATGACGTATGGCATTAGGAGGAAACATGGACGAGCTCATAAACAGGAACGGCGCCGCCAGCGACTACGGCGCAAGCAGCATCAAGGTTTTGGAGGGCCTGGAGGCCGTGCGCAAACGGCCGGGAATGTACATCGGCGACACCACCACGCGGGGCCTGCACCATCTGGTCTACGAGGTCGTGGACAATTCCGTTGACGAATCGATGGCTGGGTTCTGCAACCGTATTGACGTCACCATCCACACGGACGAGAGCATCACCGTGCAGGACAACGGCCGCGGCATCCCCACGGACCCGCACCCCTACAACGGGCGGCCCACCTGCGAGGTCGTGCTGACCATCCTGCACGCGGGGGGAAAATTTGGCGCTGGGGCCTACAAGGTTTCCGGAGGGCTTCACGGCGTCGGCGTCTCCGTCGTCAACGCCCTGTCGGAGTGGCTGGAGGTCACCATCGCCCGCGACGGCGTGGAGCGCACGCAGCGCTTTGAGCGCGGCGTCCCCGTCTCCGACCTTTCCGAGGGCGTCCGCGCGGACTGGCGCGGCACGCGGATACACTACCTCCCCGACAAGGACATCTTCGAGGACGTGCGTCACTCCCTCGACACGCTCAAGAGCCGCTTCATGGAGCTGGCGTTCCTGAACCCCGGCCTGCATATCTTCGTCACCGACGAGCGCGCCCGTGCAGCGGGCCTCCCGGAGGGTCAAAGGCCCTTTCCCAGCGGGAGCGGCGAGACCACGGAGTATCACTTTGAGGGCGGCATCAGTGCCTTCGTCCAATACATCGACCGGGATAAGACGCCGCTGTTCAGCGCCCCCGTTGTCCTGAGCGGCGAAAAGGACGGCGTCGCCGTGGATGTGGGGCTTCAGTACAACGACGGCTACCAGGAACACCTCTACACCTACGCGAACCTCATCCACACCATTGAGGGCGGGACACATCTGGTGGGCCTGCGGACGGCCCTGACCCGCGCGGTGAACGAGGCGGCCCGCAGCGGCAAGGTGCTCCGCGAGAAGGAGGAGAACCTGTCCGGCGACGACCTGAAGGAGGGCCTGACCTGTGTCATCTCCGTCAAGCTGGGGGAGCCTCAGTTTGAGGGGCAGACCAAGACCAAGCTGGGCAACAGCGAGGTTCGCGGCGCGGTGGACTCCCTCGTCTACGAGGGGCTGATGGCGGCCTTTGAGGAGAGGCCGGAGCTTGTCCGTCCCATCGTGGACAAGGCGGTGAAGGCCCGGCGCGCGCGCGAGGCGGCCAAGAAGGCCCGTGAGCTTGTCCGCAAGGGGGCCATGACGGGGATGAACCTTCCCGGCAAGCTGGCGGACTGCTCCTCCAAGACGCCGGAGAACACGGAGCTCTACATCGTCGAGGGAGACAGCGCCGGCGGCAGCGCCAAGCAGGGGCGCGACCGCACGTTCCAGGCCATCCTGCCCCTCCGCGGCAAGATCCTCAACGTGGAGAAGGCCCGGCTAGACAAGATGCTCTCCAACCGCGAGATCCAGACCATCATCACGGCCCTGGGCTGCGGCATCGGGGACGAGTTCGACGCGGCGAAGCTGCGTTACCACAAGATCATCATCATGACTGATGCCGACGTTGACGGCGCGCACATCAGCACGCTGCTCCTGACCTTCTTCTACCGCCATATGCCGGAGCTGTTGACCCAGGGATACCTCTACCTGGCCCAGCCGCCGCTCTACCGTGTGCAGAAGGGCAAGCAGGTTCACTACTGCTACACGGACCGGGAACTGCGCCAGCAGGTGGACAGCGCGCCGGACCCCGCCAAAGTGGGCGTGCAGCGCTACAAGGGCCTGGGTGAGATGAACCCGGAGCAGCTCTGGGAGACGACAATGGACCCGGCAAACCGCATCCTCAAGAAGGTGGAGCTGGACGACGACCTCCTGGCGGACGAGTACTTCGACATCCTGATGGGCGACAAGGTGGAACCCCGGCGCGACTTCATCACCGCCAACGCTCACGAGGTCAAGAACCTGGACGTGTAAGGTGACGGCAGGAGCCTCTATGAAGGCGCCCCTGCATCCACTTTCGCGTTAGCCAGCCTTAAGAACGGAGGCCCTCACGAATTGGGGGCCTCCGTGTTATCGTGTAGAATAGTGGCGCGGGGAAAGGAGGCGGGGCGTTGGGCAAAGAGGACGCTGCGAGCTGTACGGATGTGTCTTAATTCGGTGTTTGTTTTTATCTTTCAGGGAAAGTTCAGCACAAGGTTGG